>CAJBKH010000065.1 GCA_903953615.1 uncultured Bacteroidota bacterium | reverse complement strand
TAAATCTTTCTTTCTAAATAAACTCATAATATAATTGGTTTCTATTTAAGTTGAAAAGTAGCATTTTTTTCGCAATATTGGAGTGGTTTTAGATAAAAATAAGGGGTGAACTCAAATTTTATGGACGCCTATTTTTTTAGAACTTATGTGTTATATTGCAGCACTAAGCAACCTATGAAAAAATCGAACAAACTAACCGTATACATTGTCATCGCCATGGTGGCAGGTGCTATTTTGGGCTACTTTATTCACGAAAGTAAGGACCAAGCAACCATTGATGCTTTTGCAAAAAACATCAAATTATTGACCACCATCTTTTTAAGATTGGTTCAAATGATTATTGCACCATTGGTGTTTACAACTTTGGTAGTAGGGATTGCAAAATTGGGAGATCTTAAAACGGTTGGACGCGTCGGCGGCAAGGCCTTATTGTGGTTTTTGTCAGCATCGTTGATTAGTTTATTGATTGGACTCGTTTTAGTGAATATTTTAAAGCCAGGTGAAGGATTGGATTTATCAGTAGGGGATACCTCGGGCGTGAAAGATTTAATGGGCAAGACCCAGTCCTTTAGTGTGATCAATTTTGTGGAGCATGTATTTCCAAAGAGCATGTTCGAAGCCATGGCTACCAATGAAATTTTACAAATCGTCATTTTTAGTATCTTTTTTGGTGTAGCTGCTGCTGCCATTGGAGAACCTGCAAAAGGATTTATTAAAGCATTGGATACAGTTGCGCATATCATTTTAAAAATGGTGGGTTATGTGATGAACTTCGCGCCATTGGGTGTTTTTGGCGCCATTGCAGCAGTCATTGCAACAAAGGGCTTAACCATTTTTTTATTTTATGGTAAATATTTATTGTATTTCTTAGTAGGCATAGGCACTTTATGGGTGGTGTTATTAGGGGTTGGCTATTTGATTTTAAGAAATCGTGTGCCTTCTTTGTTAAAACATATTACCACACCATTGGTGATTGCATTTAGCACTACAAGTAGTGAAGCCGTTTTCCCAAAATTAACCGAAGAGTTGGAGCGATTTGGATGTAAGGATAAAATTGTTTCTTTCATTTTGCCTTTGGGCTATTCCTTCAATTTAGATGGCAGTATGATGTACATGACTTTTGCGAGTATGGCCATTGCGCAAGCTTATGGTATTCATTTAGATGTTGGAACACAATTAACCATGTTGGTGGTCTTGATGTTAACGAGTAAGGGGATTGCAGGCGTTCCAAGAGCCTCATTGGTGGTAGTTACAGCAACTTGTGCCATGTTCAATATTCCTCCAGAAGGGATCGCATTGATTTTACCAATCGATCATTTTTGTGACATGTTCCGATCTGCAACCAATGTATTAGGCAATAGTTTGGCAACCACTGCGGTCAGCAAATGGGAAGGGGAATTAACGGAACCACAACAAGTTTAAATTTATACCATCCAGCATGATCACATTATTAGAAGCTTTTCATTGGAGTCAATTGTTACAACCTCAATTTTATATTGAGCATGGTGGCTTATGGGTGCTTTTATTAGTGGTTTTTGCAGAGACAGGCTTATTTGCTGGCTTCTTTTTGCCGGGAGATAGTTTATTGTTTGTAGCAGGTATTTATTGTGCACCATTGGCTGCAGAAATTTATGCTTCTGATAATCAATGGATCAATTTATTTATACTTTTTATATTTATTTCAACAGCAGGTATTCTTGGTAATTATGTCGGGTATGTTTTTGGTAACAAGGTTGGTCCAACCATGTTTGATTGGAAGGAGAATCTTTTTTTCAAGAAAAAATATTTAGTGCAAGCAGAAACCTTTTATAAAAAACATGGAGGACGTGCAATTGTAATCGCGAGATTCATTCCTATTATCAGAACTTTTGGGCCTATCGTTGCAGGTATTGTAAAAATGGATAAAGCCAAGTTCATGTATTTTAATATTATTGGTTGTTTAGCATGGGTGGGCAG
>CAJBKH010000064.1 GCA_903953615.1 uncultured Bacteroidota bacterium | reverse complement strand
CGGGTACGGATAATCAATGGTGCTTTTTGTCCGCCTTTTGTTCTGTATTGCAAGGTTGCAATATCATCACTCATGATTTGAAGGGCGTATAATAAATAATCTAAATATTGAATTTCAGCAATAGGGCGTAAGCCACGCATAGCGGCGCCAATGCCTTGTCCGATAATACTTAATTCTCTGATACCAGTATCACTTACACGGTTTTCCCCATATTTTTCTTGCATGCCAGCAAAGCCTTGGTTTACATCGCCAATAGCACCCACATCTTCGCCAAAGGCAAATACGCGAGGGTCGCGACCTAAAGCTGCATCGAAGCAAGCGAGTACTACTTCGCGACCATCAACTAACTTATCGTCAGCAAAGGTTGCTTTAACCTCTGTAATTGCTAATGCATTATTAGAAGATTCGCTGTGTAGCGTAGATGAATAGCGGTTGTAATTTTCTGCTAAGAAATTTTTGTAGAAAGCAATTAACTGCTCGCGCTCAGCAGATGGTTTATGCAAAGTGCCAATTAAAACTTTATTGATGGCAATGCCTATTTCTTTTCTAATTGGATCTTTGGTTGTTTTTAATTCTTTAACAGCATCGGTTACCGATGGGTGATCAATAGTGTTTAAAAGATCTACGATAGTAGCCACATCATTTTTTATTGGTGTGATATAGGCTTCCCAAGCTTTTTTACGGCACTCGTTCACATAGTTGGTTGCATCTTCCTCAATTTTATCTAAGTGAGCTGCATCGGCAATATTATTGGCTTCAATCCACTCGCGCATTTTTACAATGCAATCGAAATCGGCTTCCCATTGCAAGCGTTCCTGACTCTTGTAACGCTCGTGTGATCCAGAGGTGCTGTGTCCTTGTGGCTGTGTTACTTCATTCACATGGATTAGAACAGGACGGTGATTGGTTCTGCAATTATCAATAGCATCTTTGTATACTTTGCACAATTGGGCATAGTCCCAACCTTTTGCATTGTATATATCTACGCCAACGCCATTGTCGTCGGTATTAAAACCACTTAAGATGGCACTTATATTTTCTTTTGTTGTTTGGTATTTAGCAGGTACCGAAATACCATAACCATCGTCCCAAACGCTCATGGCCAAAGGTACTTGCAATACACCTGCAGCATTAATTACCTCCCAAAAACCACCTTCACTAGTACTGGCATTGCCAATGGTACCAAAAGCTACCTCGTTGCCTTTGTTCGAAAAATTGGTGTATTGGTGTAATTCACTGTTGTCTTTGTATAGTTTTGAAGCTAAGGCCAAGCCTAATAGACGCGGCATTTGACCAGCAGTTGGTGAAATATCTGAAGAAGAATTAAATCGATCTGTTTGTGGTAACCAATTGCCATTATTATCTAACATTCTAGAACCAAAGTGACCATTCATGCTTCGGCCAGCACTGTTGGGTTCCGCTTCTACATCGGTATGGGCATATAGCTGAGCAAAGAATTGTTGTATTGTATTCATGCCAGTAGCAAACATAAAAGTTTGATCACGGTAATAACCACTTCTATAATCACCTTCTTTAAAAGCCTTGGCCATGGCGAGCTGTGCCACTTCTTTTCCATCGCCAAATATTCCGAATTTGGCTTTTCCAGTTAATACTTCTTTTCTTCCAAGCAAACTGGCCTGTCTGCTTTCAAAAGCTAGCTGATAATCATTCAGTACCTCAGTTCTAAACGCATCAAAATTGATTGGTTCTTTGTCTTTCGCCATGTTTATAGACATTCTGCAAAAATAAGGATTAAAGGGAAGATTTAAAATAGGCGAATTGGCAATTAAAATGTAAATTTTTCAGCCTATAAAAGGTGTTATTTATTTCCCTTGATCAGCCAAAAATAGGCAAGTGTACAACCAAGTAGGGCACCTGTTAAATCCGCTATCACATCGCAGATATCTGCATGTCTATTCGATGTAAAGAAATGTTGCACCAGTTCAATGAAAACGCCATAGACAGCGCTACAAAGGACTACTAAAATATAATGTTTTGTCTTAAAATAAAGACGAGGTGTTTGGCGCTTAAAACCTAATAAAAATAGCAAAGCCATGATAGCAAAAAGGAATGCATGCACCCATTTATCAAAATTTGGAATATTAAAAAAGCGGTGCTTTGGCAATGCAGAGGGGTTGCTCATGCATAGGATATAAATAAAAATTGCCCACAAAATTGTGAGCAATTGATATTTAAAAAGGGTTTTTATTTTTTTCAAATCCGACTGTGAACAGCTTTAATAAAAAAAATGAAGTTATTAATGACCGATTAAAGCTTTATAGGCAGTTACGTCTAACAAATCGTTTAACTCAGCGCTATTTGACACTTTAATTTTAACCATCCATCCACCATTGTAAGGATCTTGGTTAACCAATTCTGGTTGTGATTCTAGACCAGCATTCACATCCAAAATTTCGCCACTAATTGGCATAAATAAATCACTTACTGTTTTAACAGCTTCAACTGTACCAAAAGTAGCGTCTTTTGCTAAAGTTTGACCTTTGGTTTCGATTTCTACGAATACGATATCACCAAGTTCGCCTTGTGCAAAATCTGTAATACCTACAGTTGCTACATCACCTTCAACACTAATCCATTCGTGTTCTTTGGTGTATTTTAAATTCTCAGGAAAATTCATCTTTATTTTATTTTAAATTTTTTATTTTATTTTTTTTCAAATCGACAGTCAATTCTTAATCCCAAATATGGCTTAGTAATATACTGATTTTATCTTTTAACACATTGCGGTGGGCAATTAAATCTACAAAACCATGTTCCAATAAGAAT
>CAJBKH010000063.1 GCA_903953615.1 uncultured Bacteroidota bacterium | reverse complement strand
TGCAAGGGACCATGCCAAGGCTTACAATCGCTCGAAGATTACAACCAAACCATTGCCAATATCAAACATATTTTGAAGGGCAATCTATCGGAGGCTAAGAAACATTTTAAGCAAAAAATGACTGAGGCTGTTGAATTGTTGCAATTTGAAGAAGCTCAGATTTACAAAGAGAAGTTAGATCTTTTAGAAAAATACCAAGCCAAATCAACCATCGTTAATAACAATATAAGTAATGTAGATGTGTATGGGATTGTTAGCACTCCTACAGCTGCATATATAAATTATTTACGTGTCGTCAATGGTATGATAATCCAAACGCATAATTTGGAGTATAAGAAAAAAATTGACGAATCGGATGAAGAATTGCTTTTACAAGCCATTGCAGAAATTCGCAATACCCAATACACAGAAACAGAAGAACTCATTCTACCATTTGAATTAAGTATTGACATTGCCTTTAATATAACGGTTCCATTAAGTGGTGACAAAAAGAAACTTTTAGATTTAAGCATGAAGAATGCATTGTATCTAAAGCACGAAAAACAGCAAGCAGCTGATAAACTTGATCCGGGGTTAAAAACAGAGCGCATTTTAACCACTATGATGACCGATTTGCGATTAACGACTTTGCCAAAGCATATTGAGTGTTTTGATAATTCTAACATTCAAGGCACTAACCCGGTTTCAGCATGTGTTGTATTTAAGGATGCTAAACCAAGTAAAAGCGATTACAGACACTTCAATGTAAAGACTGTTGTAGGCCCGGATGATTTTGCTACTATGACCGAGGTAGTGACCCGTCGCTATAGTCGACTAATCAACGAACAACAAGCCCTCCCAGATTTAATTGTAGTAGATGGTGGCAAGGGACAATTAAGTGCGGCCATTGATGCCTTAAAGGGCTTAAATATCTATGGCAAAGTTCCTATCATTGGTATAGCAAAAAGATTAGAAGAATTATACTATCCTAACGACCCATTGCCTTTGTACCTCGACAAAAAATCAGAAACATTACGCATCATTCAGCAAATGCGTGATGAGGCACACAGATTTGGTATTACGCATCACAGAAACAGAAGAAGTAAAAATTTCACGGTTACAAGTTTAGAAGAAATTGATGGCATTGGCTCGGTAACAGCCCGCACCCTTCTTTCGCATTTCAAATCCGTTAAAAAAATAAAAGCTGCAGATAAAGACCTATTAATGGCTGTAGTTTCCGAAAAAACAGCCAATGCCATTCTCGAATATTTTTCAAATGAACAGTCCAATTGAATTGCAAATAACTGATTTGGCTTTTACCAAACTGCAAATTCTTGCTTTCACCGAAGCATTCGAGATTTGTAATTATTACGATTCTAACGAAATTAATTCGCCTTTGAATTACGATCGTTTTGAATGCCTTGCCGCTTTTGGCTGTATAGAAAAAGTAAAAGGAAATTTCAAACAAATTTGCCATCAAATTGAAATTGAAAAGCGTTGGGTTATGGGCTATTTTGCTTATGAATTAAATGAGAAATTAAATTCAGACGCCAACTTGGCTGATTGTGAAAATGGCTGCTATATTCCAGAAATACTATTGGTAATAAGGCGCCAAAGCACTGTATTAGAAATTTTCAATAACGGTATTTCAGATGTTCTTTTCGAACAATATGTTGAGCAATTTAAAAAGAGCACCATCAGTCCAACTACCAATCACGATTTACCATTAACATTTGTAGCATGTACCCCAAAAAGCACTTACATTGAAAATGTTGAAGCCATCAAAAAACAAATTATTGAAGGCGATTTTTATGAAATCAATTATTGTCAAAAATTCATATCCGAAGGCACGCTAAGGCAACCTTTAAAAACATTCGAGGCACTTAATAAAAAATCGCCAACACCCTTTGCCGCGTATGTAAAAAACGAATCATTTACACTTTTGTGTACCAGTCCTGAAAGATTTCTTTTTAAAGATCAGCAACACTTAGTTTCTCAGCCAATAAAAGGAACTAATAAGCGACTGCAGAACGAAGAAAATGAGAAACAAATTGCAATGTTAAAAAATGATGAAAAGGAATTGGCGGAAAATGTGATGATTGTTGATTTGGTAAGAAACGATCTAGGGCATGTTTGTGCAAGCGGTAGTATTAAGGTTGAAGAATTATGCGAAGTATATCCTTTTGCTTTGGTGAATCAAATGATCTCTACAGTAACTGGAACATTAATTCAAAACAGTTCATTCGCTTCAATATTTACTGCATTGTTTCCTATGGGAAGTATGACGGGTGCACCCAAAGTAGAAGTAATGAAAAATATTGCCATTTATGAAAACGAAAAACGGGGTATTTACAGTGGTTGTATAGGCTATAAAATGCCTAATGGCGATTTCGATTTTAATGTTGTGATAAGAACCATTATTGAGGACAAATTAAATAACAATGTATCATTTCATGTAGGTGGTGCAATTACGTATGATTCTAATCCCGAAAAAGAATTTGAAGAATGTCTTTTAAAAGCAAATGGTTTTTACAACTTCTAACTAAAAAAGCCCCAGCAATATTGCCAGGGCCATTTTATAGTGTATAATTTAATCTAATATGAACGTTTTGGAAGGCTTATTATGCCTGCATACACATCAATTGAACCATTGAAATAACCAACAGGATGATGGCTGTGTAATAGTATTTTAGGATTGCGTTTTTCATAATTGTATGTTTGATTTTTTGTGATTTTTTAACATTTAGTTTTCGATTGGGAATGATCGAAAACAAAACAAGGGGAATAATAATAAATAATGGAAATGTGCTCCATCGTTTTAGTTTAGTTCAAGTTTTAGTTTTTAGTTTAATTTTTAGTTTTTAAGTTTATA
>CAJBKH010000062.1 GCA_903953615.1 uncultured Bacteroidota bacterium | reverse complement strand
GAAGTATTAGCGCTTCGACTCCCGCGCCACATACAAATGTTTAATACTGATTTTTTGGGTTGAAATCAAGTTGTAACCACCCTAGGTTATCGTTTAGATGCCAATATGGGCTTAGAAATAAAAGAATTGCTACAGAATTAGGAGTCCTTTGAAATTTATTATAGAATTGGGAAATTTCAAAATTAACATTATTTTTACACCTTATAGTATAAATAGAATGAAAAAAGTATTTACAATCATGTTGGTGTTAATGGCCATTAAATTAAGTGCACAAATCACCATCACTGCTAGCAATATGCCCTCTATTGGCGATACCATTCGTTATACGACGGCATCCACTGGCCTATTTAATTTTGTAAAAACGGGCGCCAATTACAATTGGGATTACAGCACCTTGGGGATTACAAGTCAGACCCTCGACAAATACCAAGCCTTAACCTCAACACCATACTCGACCCTGGCTTTTACAGGCATGCCCATTGGCGCCATAGGCGTAAAGATTGCAGATAGCATTGGTCAAGGCCAAGCAGCCTTTAAAAACATTTATAATTTTTATGAAAAACGCACCAGTGCACCTAGCAAATGGAATGCTGTAGGTACTGGCTTTACCTTGTCGGCCTTGAGCTTACCTGCTGGTGGCGTTTATTCTGATAAAGACGAAATTTATAGTTTTCCATTAAATTACAACGACAAAGATTCAACCACCTTTGCAGTTAAAACACTGTTGGGGAATTTTCTTTTTAGCTTGGGGTACTACAAACAAAAGGGTTATAGAATTAATACAGTAGAAGGTTGGGGTACTATCACTACACCTTACGGTAACAACATTAATTGCCTAAAAATAAAATCGTACATCAACGAAATTGATAGTTTGGTGATACCTACGGCCTCATTAAAGGTAGGCTTTCCAAACAATAGAGTGGAATATAAATGGTTGAGTACGGCAGAAAAAATTCCAGTATTAGAAGTAATAGGAACCGAAATTGCAGGGGTTTTTACGCCTACTACCATTAAGTACCGCGACCGTTTCAGAGCAGTGCCACCATCAGCATTTGGGCCTAAAGTAAAATTCACCGTTGATAAAGCGAGTGGTAAAACTAATAAAGATACATTTAAATTAACCAACAGAACAACGCCAGCGTTTGGTACTGCCTATACCTGGACCATCACGCCATCAGCTGGTGTAAGTTTTGTGCGCTCAAGCAATGCTACTTCTACCAATCCAAGTTTGGTGTTTGCCAATGCCGGTGTGTATACAGTAAAATGTGCCGCCACTAATTTTTCGGGAACGGCCGATTCTACTGCTGTTAACATGATTTCAATAACATCAACTTCAGGTTTGAAAAATATTGCTGAGTCTTCTAATTTAGCGTATCCGAATCCTGTTCAAAACGAATTACATTTTGTAAATCCTACCCTTGAAAATGCAGTTTGCCATGTCTTCAATGCCGCTGGTCAATTAATAAAAGAACAACTAATAGGCAATAATTTGACACTGAATTGTGAGGATTTAGTTACAGGTAATTATACCGTGGTGATCAATGGCAACAACCAATTGTACTACCACAGTTTTATTAAACAATAACACAAACAACACACAACATCTATAAAATGAACACAAACTACAACATGAACAAAAGCACTTTATTAAAATATAAGTGGCTTTTAACCTTGTGCCTTTTAATGGGTACATCACTGCTCAATGCGCAGAATGTAAAGGATTCTTCTTTTCAAGTGTCTGCTACTGTCAATGCTAGCAATCACAGCATCCAACTCAAGTGGATAATTTCTGGTGGCAACAATTTCCAAATTTATAGAAAGCCAGTTGGTAATATTAATTGGGTTACCTATTTGGGAAGCACTAAAACAGGTGCTTTTACAGATACTTCTGCAAAAATAGGAGAGGCTTATGATTACCGCATCTTAAAATTGTATGGCAACAAAGTAACTCAAGTTGGTTTCATAAGTTCGGCCATTAATTTGCCTTTGGTTGATTTTAGAAACGCGATTTTGTTGGTCATCGACTCAACGAATTATAATGGATTAAGTTCAAATGAGAGAATCCAATGGCTTAATGATTATATTGCAGATGGTTTCATTGCTTCGTTTTTGCAAGTTTCACCAACGGCCACAGCGCCAGCTATTAAAGCTAAAATTAAAGGTTGGTACGATAAGAGTCCTGCTACCAATACCTATTGTTTACTAGTTGGAAAAATTACAGTGCCTTATGCTGGTTTGCAAGTACCTAACACCGTAAATTTACCACCTGATGCACATACAGAACACGGCGGTGCATGGCCTACAGATTGTTATTATGCGGATATGGATGGCGACTGGACCGATGATTATACCATGGTAGCGGGTGTTGGCAGGGTAGCGAATCAGAACAATCCGAATGATGGTAAATTCGATCAGCATTTTTTGCCAAGCGATTTGGACCTACAAATTGGAAGGGTAGATTTTAGAAATTTGCCTTCTCAGCCTTTAACAGAGTTGCAATTGATTAAACAGTATTTAAGAAAATTACACCAGTTCAAGGCCAGTCAAATTAAACCTAGAGACAAAGCGTTTCTCTGCGATAATTTTGGATTCTTAGGTGGCGAAATGCCGATGCGCAGTGGTTGGAACAATGCTTCGGCTTTGGTGGGTGCAGCGAATATTAATCCAACAGGAAATTACATAGACAGTTTAAAGGCCAATAGCTATATCTTCTCTCATTTAATGGGTGGCGGTTCTTACACCACATGCGCCGGGATTTATTCATCTGCCAATTTCAAGGACAGTTTATTGTCTGTGTTCAACGCGCAATTCGGTAGCTATTTTGGCGACTGGGATAATTCAGATAATTTCTTAAGAAGTTGTTTGGCTAGCAAAGGTTTTACCCTAACCAACTGCTGGACTGCTCGTCCGCATTGGTATTTCCAACACATGGCTTTGGGTTATTCTGTTGGCTATTCAACTATTTTATCTCAAAATAATGTAACCGATTTGACCTTTGCTAGCGGTTTTATGGGCAGTTATAATGGGAATTATTTAGACCGAAGAATTAGCATGAATTTATTGGGCGATCCAACATTGCGTATGAAATATTGCGATATGCCAAAAGGTTTTACTGCCACAAAAGTGAAT
>CAJBKH010000061.1 GCA_903953615.1 uncultured Bacteroidota bacterium | reverse complement strand
TGCACTTAATTGGGTGGTATATTTTGCTGAAAGATGGGCTTGTGACAAAATAGAAATTGAAGTTCCTAAATGGTGTGCCCATTTTTCGGCTATGGTTAAAATACCGCAGCGAATATCGGCTGCTGCGCGGGTCAATGTAAAAGGGCTAAGGTGCTCGGTTTGCGAGTCGTCGAATAATATCACTTGCATAGATTATGGACCATTGCTTTAAATCCACTTCAAAACAAAGCATTTTAGGGGAAATAACCACAATACAAACAAAGAAAACAATTTCTATTGAAATTTAGAAATGGAATGCAAGCTTTACTTTTTTATTTTAAATCCAAATAGTATGTTTGAATGGATAATCAGTAATGAAAGAAACACTCACCATCATGAACCAATTTGCCTTGTTAGAATTGAAGTTAGGCAACGATAAAGACGAAAGTATACAAAGAATTATACAAAGGATCAAAGCGGTATGGGAAGGCATGGGATTGGTTTACCAATTGCCCATTGGCGAAAAATATACCGATACCCGCACCGATGTAATGGCCAATATTGTTGGAGAAATGGACAACGAAATGACCATCACACAAATTGTAAAGCCCATTATTTATCTAGATAATGTCATTGTTCAACAAGGAATTGTAATGGTGGAGGCAAAAAAGAAATAAGATGGAAACAATTGATTACGGCATCGACTTAGGGACCACCAATTCGCTTATTGCGAAATACAGTAAAGGAAAAGTAGAGGTTTTTAAAAATCCTGTGGGCTTTAAAGAAACCCTTCCAAGTTGCGTAGCCTTTCGCGGCGAAAGAATAATTGTTGGCGATAAAGCACGTGAGTACATTGTAAAAGATCCATTGAATGTGTTCTCTGCTTTTAAACGCAAAATGGGCACCTCAGAAAAATATTTGATTCCTTCTTTGATGTCCTATTATTCACCCATTGGTTTATCGGCCATGGTGTTAAAGGAATTAAAAAACTTCATACCTGAAGTGCAAAAACCAAACAGCATTGTCATCACCATACCTGCGAGTTTTGATACTGTGCAATGCAATGCCACCAAAGAAGCGGGCAAAGAGGCAGGTTTCGAAGAAGTGGTTCTATTGCAAGAACCCATCGCTGCATCGCTTGCTTTTTTTAATGAAAAAATGAATGATGCGGGCAGCTTAGGCAAATGGTTGGTGTACGATTTAGGTGGCGGTACTTTCGATATTGCTTTAATCACCATCGACAATGATGAGATGCGTGTGGTCGACCATGAAGGCGATAACTTTTTGGGAGGGGTCGACCTCGACCAAATGATAGTAACCCAATTGATATTGCCCCGCTTGAAAGAAATTACAGGCAAAGGTGATATTGATAGTTTAATCAATCAACGCAATGGTCCGTATGAAAAGTTGTACTATATTTTGTTATTAAAAGCTGAGGAAGCAAAGAAAGAATTAAGCATCAATGCATCGGCCGAAATAGAATTCACATTTGAAATAGAAGGGGAGCCAGCACGTGAAATTTATTTTGAAATTACACGTACAGCATTCGAGGAATTGATTGCTCCTAAAATTGATTACACCCTAGACTTCGTTCAAAAAATATTCGATCGCAACCATTTGTCGAGTGCAGATATCAAAAACATTATTTTAATTGGCGGAAGTACCATTATTCCTTATGTGCGCAAACGCATTGGCGAGAGCACAGGCATACCCGTTAATTTTTCTGCCGATCCTTCAACAGCTGTAGCTGTGGGCGCTGCTTATTACGCAGGTGCTAAAATAAAAACACTAGCAAATAAATTCAGTGAAGCACCTAGCGAAACGGCTTTAGAAAGCGATGTGCAGTTGCAAGTGGCTTATAACAAAACCACCAAAGACATGGAGGAATATGTAACGGCCTTGTTCGAAAACTTGCCGGCCAATTGTACCTATCGCATCGTAAGGGCCGATGGGGGGTACGATTCAGGGGTTAAAAATGCAAGCACAAAAATTGGTGAATTCGTATTGTTAAAAGCCAATGCGGTGAATCAATTTACCATTAAAGTATACGATGAGCAGAACAACGAACTCTCTGTTCCGAATTCAAAAATAGAAATTACCCAAGGTCTGTTTTCTTTATACGGTCAAACCTTGCCCGAGGATATTTGCATAGAGGTTGACGATTTGAATAACAATACAACCATCAGCGAAGTGATTTTTGCGCGTAACAGTATTTTGCCTTTGAAGAAAACCATTTTCAAAGAATTGTCGAGAACCATTAAAAAAGGTTCAACAGATAGTTTAATCATTAATATTTTAGAGGGTAATCAATCGGTGCATCCAAGTGCCAACAAGGTAATTGGTGTTATAGAAATTAATGGCAGCATGTTAGAAAGCGATTTGGTATATGGCTCAGATGTAGAAATTACACTCGAAATTTCTGAGAGCAGAGAAATCAGTGTGAGTGCGGTTTTAACATTTACCAACCAAACCTTCAATCATATTTTTAATCCAATGGAGAAATACATTAGCATTACAAAATTGAGGGAAGAATTAAAAACATTGCGCAATGAAATTAACCTATCCATAGAGAAAGTTTTAGAAAACGACGATTATGAAAAAGCTAGTTTTTTAAATGAATTGTTGGATGTCAATAACAGCCTTATCAAAGACGCGTCGGCCTTAAGAGATGGCGACATGGATGAGCGCAAATACCAACTCGAAGAACAAAAGCGCAGGGTGGCCACGCAGTTTTACAATGTGGGTATTAACAACAGTCCAGTTTACGATAAAAAAGAAAAAATCCAATCGTTAAAATTGTACATCGATCATATCATGACTTATCACAATGATGTGCCAGAGACCATCAAAGAAGAGTATAGTACTATGATTGTTGCCAACCATGAGTTGATGAAATCTACCAACCATTTTCAGTTGAATACTTTCTTTATGAAACTTGAAAAATTCCATGGCAAAATGGTGTTCAATGTGCCCTCATTATTAATAAATAATTTTGTATACATGCAAGGCTTATCTGAATCGGATTTTAATAATTATAAGAAGGTGAAGAAATTATTTGAACAAGGCGAAAAGGCAATGGAGAAAGCGAATCACAATGAACTGTTGGCAATCTGTAAAGAGATATGGGGCGAAATGAAAGACCAAAATACGGAGATAGAAAAAATTAAAGGGACTGGTTTAGGGTCTTAACGCATTTATTATTTTGAGCTACCAATCACCCTTACACATACTCGCGCATTTTGATATTGACGTGAAGGCAATCGACGAGGCTGCCATCATACGCTTGCGCAAACAACTATTAGCAGAATTTAATTTAAGTCGCGAGATTACTATTAAAATCGATAAAAAAGAATACACCAAAGATGAAATTATACAGCAAATAGATACCCTGAAAAATTTGGAGGATTTAGAAACGCATGTTCAATTGTTCAATAACAAAGCGATTTTGAAATTTTGTGAACAGCCCAAGAAGGCCGAAAATCCAGCTGATATTTTATCTGTTGTGTTCGACGATGTAGCCACCACACCTAATGCCAAAGCCATTATCCTTGATGCAGAGTTGAGCGCTTTAAAATACCATTTGAACAGTTTGGATTTTTTAGTGCCGCTTAAAATCATGAAATTCATCAACCACATTGGCATGGAAAATATTCCCGAAGCGTATGAAATTATTGGGGATGTTTTAGACCGTGTAGAGGATTTGATTGATGGCGTTTCAAAAGAAACATATAAGAAGGGAAAATATGAGCACATTAAGTTTTTAAAGCGACTTGATTTCTATCAATTCTTAAACGAGTTGCCCGATGATTTTTATTTTGTAAGAAATAATATTTCAGTAAGCGTTATAAATTTAACAGTACGCATTCAGAAAAAGGATATTTCATTCGTGCGTGCTATCAGTAAAAATTTATTGTGGCTCAATTGCGATCCAGAAAACAAACGTTTAATTAAAGACAATCACAAAGCGTATTTGAGTCCTGTAGCATTCGCTGGCAATACAGGTGTTTTGATTTTTAGAATTGCCATTGTGGCCTTGTTTTTATTGAGGGCCTGTTTAACCTAATTTTTTTAATCAGTAAATGTAAAACCTTTGCTCATAGCCTGTCTGCGAATGGCTTTTACCATGGCATTGCCAAGGGTGCGTTCAACAGGTTTGTTTCTTTTGATATTCGCTAAATAGACTTGGCGTTGACGGTTGTAGTTAGCAATTTGTTGCGAATAATAAGCCCGACGGGTATCATTGCCTTTAATGATTTTTTTCTTCTCATCGAGTGTTCTACCTTTCAAGGTATCTGGTAAATCTTCATCCTTTGTAGTTTTAATCCATGTTGAATCGGCTGTGTTGGCATCTACTACATCCCATTTTTTGTTTGAGTAACTCGCCTTTTTAGATTTGGTTTCAGCGCGTTTAATGGCTACTTCTTTGCTCATCATTTTGGCATTTTTATCTTGTTTCACTTGATTGCTCCAATAGTAGGTTCCCATTTTGCCATAACCCATATAGGTGGTATTCAAACTGTCGTTGTACAATTGAATTAAAGAGTCGTAAGGTGTTGATACTTCAACATAGCTTGTTGAATTTTGATTGATGTAAAAGTATTCACCTAAACCAATGTCAGCACCTTCTTTCCAAAATTCCTTTACACCTTGTAACGAGTCGCCACAATGTATCGTGTTAATGGTGATGCGTTTTTCGGCAGCATTGGCACAAGCGCTGTTGTAGGTTAATTTGCCTTGGTTGAAAGGTTCATTGCCTGCAATAAAAATAACGCGGTACATATTTTTATTGTCTATCCATTTCAGTTCCTCTATACTTTTTTGAATCACCGTTGCACAAAATTCATCGCCACCAGCTGTTTTTAAACTGAACAATACTTCTGAGATGGTATCAAGGTCGGTTGTGAAGTCAACTAATTTTCTGACATAGCCACTTTGCAAGGTAAGGGTAGAGCGACCGTATTCATAGAGTCCAATTTCTAAGCGGGCAGTGTAGCCATTTTTAGAAGCTTTGGAGGCTTCGTTCACAATCGACCAAAGTTCAGCTTTGGCTTGATCGATGAGTCCGTCCATGCTATTGCTAACATCTAGCAATAATGCGAGTTGTATGGTGTTGTGTGGAGGGTTTTCTAATGGCGGTGCTGCAGGCGTTTGTGCTTTTGTTAGTATGCAAAAGCCAATGGCTAAAATGAGTAGAAGATTTTTCATATGACTAAATATGTATTGAATACCGTTAACGCAAAAAAGGTAAATAAAATTATAGGGTGTGAATAACATTTTTAAAATAAGGGCACAACCTAGGCTTGATGAAGGCTACTTAAGGCCTGTGCAATTCTTTTTAAACGAATTGTAAACGTATGCAATTTATAAGGATTAAAAATGCACTTTTGTAGATAGAAAAATGGCAAAGGCAATTGTAAAATATTTTTGTAAAGAATGTGGGCACGTGGCCAACAAATGGTTGGGCAAATGTCCATCGTGCGAGGCTTGGAATAGTTTTACAGAGGAGGTCGTAAACAAAGGTGGGACTGAGAAAAAACTGTGGGGTAAAAATCCACAGCACAGAGCAGAGCCTAAAAAAATAAAAGAAATTATTGAAGGGCACGAAACCCGTTTGGTATTGCCCGATAATGAATTGAACAGGGTGTTGGGCAGTGGCTTAGTAACAGGCTCTATAACATTAATAGGAGGTGAGCCAGGCATAGGTAAATCCACTTTGTTATTGCAATTGGCTTTGAACGTTCAGAAAAAAGTATTGTACATCAGTGGCGAAGAAAGCGAGTCGCAATTGAAAATGCGTGCCGAGCGCATTGGCATTCACAACGACAATTGTTTTGTGATGTGCGAAACCTCTTTGAGCAATTTGTTGAGTTACTTGCAACAAGATCAACCCGAAATTTTAATCATCGATTCTGTACAAACTTTGTCATCAGAAAATATTGATTCACCTCCGGGCAGCATCAGTCAGATTAAAGAATGTACGGCAGAGCTATTGCGTTTTGCAAAGGCCACCAATGTGCCAGTATTTTTAATCGGTCATATTAATAAGGATGGGAATATTGCGGGTCCTAAGGTGTTAGAGCACATGGTGGATACGGTATTGCAATTCGAAGGCGATAGGCATTACAATTACAGAATATTAAGAACCTTAAAAAACCGTTTTGGTTCGGCCAGCGAAATTGGTATTTATGAAATGCGCGGCAGTGGTTTGCGCGAGATTGAAAATCCTTCGGAAATATTAATCAGCGAGCGCGAAGAGAATTTAAGTGGTATTACGATTAGTTGTGCAGTCGAAGGCATTCGTCCAATTTTATTAGAAACACAAGCTTTGGTAAGCAGTGCAGTGTACGGAACGCCACAAAGAACCAGCAATGGTTTTGATTTGCGCAGACTGAGCATGCTGTTAGCTGTTTTAGAAAAAAGATGCGGGTTTCAGTTAGGTGCAAAAGATGTATTTGTGAACATAGCAGGTGGTATGAAAATGGAAGATCCAGGTTTGGATTTGGGCATTATTGCGGCCATACTTTCTTCATACGAGAATTTACCTGTGAGTCCTGATATTGCATTTGCAGGTGAAGTTGGTTTGAGTGGCGAGGTACGCGCAGTATCGCGCATAGAGCAGAGAGTAAGCGAAGCCGAGAAATTAGGTTTTAAAGAAATAATGGTGAGCAAATACAACAAAGGCATCGAAGAAATGAAAACCAAAATGAAGATTATCACCATTGGTAAAATCGAAGAAGCATTTGAATATTTGTTTGGATAAATTAACTTAAAAGTAGGGTTATGAAAATGGATAAAACAGTTTTTAGTTCCTTTAAAAAGGAGGAGGAGCCCAATGATTTTAAATACTGGCAAAGTAAAACTGTTGCCGAAAGATTAAATGCTGCGGCTTATTTAAACAGTATCGCCTATGGTTATGATGTCAACCATCCACCAAAAGTTGATAGAACCGTTTTTTCTATGGGGAAACATGAAGATTTTAACGATATTAATGATTTAGAAAATTTAAAAGAATGAAAATAAAATTAACCCATTTAATCATGTTAGGTTTACTACTTGGAATAGTAGTTGGAACCTTTGTGAATTTGAATGCCGATGCAGCCAGCATCAAAACCTATACAGGTGTTGCAGCCTTTGGTTCTATCATCTTTTTAAAACTGATTAAATTAATTATTGGTCCATTGGTATTAAGCACCCTTATTGTTGGTGTGGCAGGCATTGGCGATGCAAAAACTGTTGGTCGCATGGGTGTTAAAACCATTGGTTGGTTTGTGTTTGCGAGTTTAATTTCCTTAACCCTTGGTTTGATATTGGTGAATATTTTGCGTCCTGGTGACCAGTTTGCGGGCTCATTGCCTACCCAAGCTATTAGCAGTATACCAACAACAGAAGGTTTTACCATGGCACATTTTATTGATCAATTGGTGCCCGAAAATATTTTTGTAGCCTTGTCGAGTCATAAAATGGTTTTACAAATTGTAGTGTTCTCTGTCTTTTTTGGACTGGCCTTAGCGGGCATAGGTGAGAAAGGCGAGCCTTTGATAAAACTCATGGATAGCCTGGCCCATGCCATGTTGAAATTAACCAATATGATTATGTGGATTGCACCATTGGCCGTGTTCAGTTCTATCTCTGTAGTAGTGGCAGAAAAAGGCATTGGTATCTTGGTACAATACAGCAAACTGATTGGTATGTTTTATTTTGGATTGCTTTTGTTATGGATTGTATTGTTGAGTTTTGGTTATGCCTTTATCAAAAACAAAGTATGGAGTTTATTGAGTCATATTAAAGAACCATTGATGTTGGCTTTTGCAACAGCGAGTAGCGAGTCGGCTTATCCAAAATTATTGAATCAGCTCGATCGTTTTGGTATCAAAGAAAAAATCACAAGTTTTGTTTTGCCACTGGGCTATTCATTTAATTTAGATGGTAGTATGATGTACATGACTTTTGGTTCTTTGTTGATCGCACAAGCTTATGGGGTCGATTTAACCACCGGTCAGCAAATTACCATGCTCTTAGTTTTAATGATTACAAGCAAAGGCATTGCAGGCGTGCCGCGTGCTTCTTTGGTGGTTATAGCCGCTACTATTTCTGGTTTTAATATTCCTGAAGCAGGCTTGGCATTATTGCTGCCCATCGATCAATTTTTGGACATGGGTCGCACCGCCACCAATGTGGTAGGCAATGCCATTGCTACGGTAGCCGTCAGTAAAATGGAGGGGGAGCAGATACATCATTAGGATGCATGGTACGGACATGATATATCATGTCCGTACGTGCCATCCCTACACAAGTTTCTCTGTCAACGCAGCCATGGTTTTTTTGGTGGAGGCGTTTTTATAAATGATTTCGAAAACGGCATCGAGAATGGGCATGTCCGAATTAACATCTTCGTTAATATCGTGCATGGTTTTGGTGGCATAATAGCCTTCAGCTATCATGTTCATTTCCATTTGTGCACTTTTTACATTGTAGCCTTTGCCTAGCATATTGCCGAAGGTTCTGTTTCTGCTAAATTGCGAATAGGCTGTTACCAAAAGATCTCCCAAATAGGCATTTTCTTTAACGTCTCTGTGGGTTTGGTGACTGGCATCAAGGAAGCGTTCAATCTCACGGGCAGCGCTCGATACGAGTACTGCTTGGAAGTTGTCGCCATAGCCAATACCATGACAAATGCCACAGGCAATCGCGTATACATTTTTAAGGACGGAAGAATATTCTATGCCATCGATGTCGGTAGTTGTTTTACACAGAATATAATGGCAACTTAATAAGTCAGCAATTTGTATCGCTGTATTTTCGTTGGCCGAAGCAATGGTTAGAAAACTTAGTTTTTCCATGGCCACTTCTTCAGCATGGCAGGGTCCACTAACAGCGGCAATATTTTCTTTTTCTACGCCCCACGTTTCTTGTAAATAATGGCTAATAATTTGGTGGGTTTCTGGGATCACCCCTTTAACAGCAGATAGAATTATTTTATTTTGAAAAGCATTTCGGTCGAGTTCATTCAATACACTATGAACGAAAGCAGAAGGCACTGCAATCAATACCATGTCAGCTTCCTTCACAATTTCAGTAAGGTTGCAACTAATACTTACTTTGTCGAAGTTTAGGCGCACATCGGCTAGGTAACGCGGATTGTGACCATAGTTATTAATGAAATTAACGTCTTCTTCTTTTCTGAGTGCCCAATGAATACTAACTGGTGCATTGCTATCACTCATTATCTTTATCAAGGCGGTGGCCCAGCTGCCATTGCCTATCACTGCAATTTTTTTAATTTGATTAGTCACTGTGTGGGCGAATTTAGTGTGTTTCAATTTTGAAACAAAAATAAATTAAAAAGCAGGCACTCGCTTGTTGGGATAAAACACAGGTAGGGGTAGATGCATGAGGATTTTTACCACATAAGAAAGATAAGTTTTGTACTTATGCTTTGAGTTATTGTTATGGTTTGTGGTAAATTAAAAGTTAGGGCTATGATTGTATGCTTTTTAAGAATACATAAGTTTTTTATTGTTGCACAATAAAAATAACATAAGCAATACCAAAAACCGCCATCAACCCCTTAGGGGTAAAATATATGTAACCACTGTTGCGATGTATGTCGCAACAGTGGGGAGGGCAAACAAAAAACTATGAACTATATGAGTTGTTAGTAAGCACTAACCAAGTAAAGCAAAGCGCTAACTACCCCGTAGGGAAGGATATCTGTAGCCGCTGATGCAATGCATATCGCAACAGCGGATAGGACAATCAAGATGCAATGAGCTAAAGTATGTCATAAAGTACGAACCAAGTAAAGCAAAGCGCCATCTACCCCTTAGGGGTAGCATATATGTAACCACTGTTGCGATGTATGTCGCAACAGTGGGGAGGGCAAACAAAAAGCTATGAACTATATGAGTTGTTAGTAAGCACTAACCAACTAAAGCAAAGCGCTAACTACCCCGTAGGGGTAGAATGTTATTAACCGCTGTTGCGATGAACATCGCAACAGCGGAGAGATGGACCCTGGTCACAATGGGTTTGGCGACTTATTTGCTTTTGCAAATAAGATGACAAACCCATCTCACCCACTCGCATATCTACCAAAAATAAATTAATATTGCACTATGCAAGGCCTTAGCGTAATCATCTTAAGTTATACCAAAAGCGAAAAAATACACCGCATGACCTTGGATTGTATCCGCACCTTGATCCAATCGGAAGACTTTATCAATGCTTGTGAGCTAGAAATTATCTTGGTAGAAAGCAATCGCAATTACTTAGGCGAAGGCTATGCCTATCCAGAGAATGTAAAAGTAATTATCCCTGATGTGCCTTTTAATTTCCATGGGTATTTGAACATTGGCATCCTTGCAGCGGCACAGCCTATGGTGGCTTTGTGCAACAATGATTTAGTTTTTCATAAGGGATGGTATGCTGCCATTGCACAAGTTCAAAAACAAAATCCGCGCTTTAAATCCTTCTGCCCAGTACAACCCAAAGAAAACATACCAAGTGGTATGTTTTTGCAAGGCTATGAAGTGCGCAAGCATATCAAGGGCTGGTGTTTGTTAGCAGAGCGTACATTATTTGATAAAATTGGGCTGCTCGATGAACAATTCGATTTTTATTATGCCGACGATGATTATGCCATGACGTTAAAAAAATACCATGTACCACATGCTTTAGTATTACAATCGATAGTAACGCATATTGGTGGTGAGAATACTGCCACTAAGAAGGACGAAGGTGAACAGGCCTTCCAAGACCAGCAGGCACAGCGAAAGGATTTGCCACCTTATCTTTTTACAGATGGTTATAAATGGATTTTAAAGAATGAAAAATTGTTAAGTGGGCATTTAAAATTCCATGCGAAATGGGGCTCTGTAAAAAGTATGGCCATCAAAAACAAACTGTTTGGTATGTTTTCTAAAGTTGGCTTAAGTGCCCTTGTGAAATGGTAGTTTAAAGTGCCTTGAAGGCTAGTATGCGCTCCTTTTGCTCGATGGCATATTTGTAAGCATATTCAAATATTTCCTCACTTTTATCAAAGTCGAACATGCCATATTGGGTCATGTGGGGTGGCTCTAAAAACAAATCACATAAATGGGCCTTTTGCATAACAGAGCTGCGCAAAGCAAAATGAAAACTGCGGTCAAGCATGTCTTTCATGTGCAAGTCTTTTTTGCGAGTACTCACGGAATTAACATGGATGCCTATGAGTTTATCACATTGGTCTTTGATAGGTTCTATGGGTAAATTATTAAGTACACCGCCATCCACTAAAAGATAGTCACGAAAGGCAATTGGTTCAAATACAACAGGAATGCAAGAAGAAGCAATAATGGCAGTAGAGAGTTTGCCCGACCAAAAATAAACCACTTCGCCATTCATGATATCGGTGGCTGCCACATAAAATGGCATGGATAAACTTTCAAATGTATTTTCAGGAAAATGTTCTAGGATGAGTTCTTCGAACAGCGACATGTTAAACAAGCCCGCCTTGCCGAAGAGGAAATGTTTAAAGTCGAACAGCTTGCCGTTTTTTATAATCTCTGTTATTTTCTCAGGACTATAACCTTTGGTTAAGAACGCACCTACAGCGGCTCCACCACTGGTGCCCGAAATGATATCGGCTTTGATGCCTAATTCATTCAAAGCTTTGATGATGCCAAGGTGCGCAATACACCTTGTGCCACCGCCAGATAAAACCAAGCCGATTTTAGACATTGTGATTAAATTAAATACTTTGCAAGTATTGTTTTAACTCTTTCAAATATACTTTATAAGGGGCGTTACTTGCATGTATCTTGCCTAACAAACGCGCACCCCAATAGCCAGACATGATCATCGTTGCCACTTGTTTGGCTTTGGTTTCTGCTTTTAACAAGCCCGTTTTTTTGCCATGGTTTACACATTTAACAATGGCTTCTTCCCATTCGTTGGTGATGGTGAGCAAAGCACTGTTCAAACTGCCGTTTGTTGGTGCAAGTTCTTGTATCAAATTGCCGAGTGGGCAACCAAAAGCGGGTTCGAAATAAGGGTCATCAAGTAATAAATAACTCACCATTCCGTACAAGTCGTCGGCAGGACTCACCGTATTGTTGAGCGGTTGTACCATGGTTTCTTGCAGGTATGGGATTAATACATCATTGAGCATGGCCAAAGCCATTTCTTCTTTGTTTTTAAAATGGTAATAGAAAGCACCTTTGGTTAAACGACTGGCATGAATAATATCGTCTATACTAGTGGCATTGTATCCATTGCTGTAAATAAGTTCGTAGGCTTTGTCTAAAATTATTTGTTTGGTTTCTTCCGCTTTTTTCATAAAAAAATACTAGTTGGTATGTTTATTGGCAAATAAACACAAAATTAAAAATACCACCAAAGAGATGTCCACTAAGTTATGAGTTGATAGCATTCAAAACTATACAGCAATTCTTTTAATGCACCTATTCATTATATACGACCTCATCTGTACGACAATTTACAAATCATAGATTGGTAGCAAATAAATAAATTGAGGATTGCTAGATTTTATTAGTGGCGGTTTAATTACCTAAAATGTCTTTAATCTGTTCCAAGTGTCTTTGGGCGTGCAATGGAATAAAATGGTACCAATCGATCACAGTCATTTCGCCTAAGTAGGGATGTTTGAATGTACGGCTATCCAATACTATTGTGCCATCATTTACAGCCGCTTTAAAGGCAGTACGCTGCTCTGTGAATTGGGTTGTAAATTGTTCTGCAGTTTGAATGCTGCCAGTGGGTTGTAATAAATCGGGCGCAGCCACTTTGCGTGCACGTAAGGTAACAATGATTTTTTCGAGTCGCGCTTGACCCATAACAGTTTCTGTTTCGGCAATGCTGCTGTGTGGGCGCATTAATAAGAGACCAACTATTTTATCGGTTAACGCAATATGTTCGAGTTGCTCAAGCACCGACCATTTGCCTTCAGGTCTTAAGAGCAATTGTTCAGGGGTTAGTGTGTTGACAAGATCAACCAACTGCTTGGAGTTGCGATCGATGGCTTCAAATAGTTGGGCTTTGAGCATACAGTTTTTAGCGTCTAATAGGTTTTATTTTAACTAAAATTGGCAATAGCCAAGGCCATTGTTGCCAAGTGCACGAATCTTAGCAAGGTTGCAGCCATAAGCTATACTTTTTTCAGGAATTCGGTTTTTAGAACCATCATCACTTTCTCAACGCGACCTTCAATATGGGTATCGTCGTCGGTTAAGCGAATATTTTTAACCATGGTGCCTCTTTTTAAAACCGATGAAGAACCTTTTACTTTTAAATCTTTAATAATTTGTACGTTGTCGCCTTCGTTCAGGGTGGTGCCGTTGCTGTCTTTAACTTCCATAGTATTGTTTGTGATTGATACTTGCAAAAATATGGATTTTTATGGCAATCGACTAAAACCCTTAAAACGAATAGCTTGTGAATACTTTTCACTAGGCGCTTCTAAGTACTTATAAAATAACCAAGCCACCGGAATAACGATGGTGAAGACAATTAGAAATAAAATCCATGCAATCGGAGCGGGCAACAGTTTCATTAAAAAGCGAATGATGATTCTAGAAATTGGGTAGTGCACCAAGTAAAGTGAATACGAAATTTTACCAATGAAGTTCAACGATTGCGGTGTTTTTCCTTTGTAGAATAAAATAAAAAGGATGGTCAATGCGCCAGCGATACTGGCAGGTATACTGTCAATCATATTGGGTATGCTAGTGAATAAAAATGAGAAAATGATGACTACCAAAAGCAATAAGTAATGGTGCCAAACTTGTCCTTTTTTAGCATAAATTAAAAAGCCAATAGTGCCCATTAAAAAATAGGACAAGTGCTTGAGTAATCCAATAGCATTAAAGTAATCGAATTGACTGGCTAGCAATAATACAGGGATAACAATATACAACGCGATGCTCGGAAAGTGTTTCAATAAAATAAAAAACAAACCAATAAAAATATAAAATTCTGCTTCAATTCTAAGGGTCCAAAATACTACATTTAGACCCAAATTTTGAAAAACAAGAATGCTTCCTGCTATAGATTCAAACGTTTCGGGGAAAGGCATGTGTTTAAATTTGAAACTGAAATAGGTGATAATTAATGTTAGTGCAATGGCAGCTATAAAGGCTGGATGAAGGCGAATCACACGCTTATAAATAAAGCGCATAAAATCGCTCAATTGGTACTTGCCATTTTCTAGACTTAATGGAATAACAAATCCAGAAATAACGAAAAATATTTCAACCCCATATTTGCCATATTCATTAATGAAACTGAAGATAGGGGAGTAGACATAGCCTTCAGTGAGTGGTTTGGCAAAATGGCAAAAACAAACACAAAGCACAGCAATGGCCCTCAGAAATACCAAGCTCGCTAATTTATTGTTGACATTGACATCCATTTGTAAATAACTTACTGTCTTGCAATAATAGGGTAATC
>CAJBKH010000060.1 GCA_903953615.1 uncultured Bacteroidota bacterium | reverse complement strand
TCAAATAAGTGTTGAAAGTACTTTGAACAAAGGCACAACAGTTACCATTTACATCCCATTCAGAGGCGGAACAGAATTGGATTTGGCCAAGGAAAACAGGTTCATGAGCGATCGCCAATTTTTGAATGGCAAAAAAATATTAATTGCCGATGACGAGCCCTTTAACCGCGTACTTTTGCACAATATTTTAGAAAAATACAATGTCATTCCATACGAAGCAGTGAATGGGGAGGAAGTGCTAAACTTACTTGAAAAGGAACAATTTGATTGTATTCTCATGGATTTAAAAATGCCGGAATTAAATGGCCTTGAAACCAGTCAGCGCATACGTACTTCGGAAGATTTCGCAATTAAAAACATTCCTATCATCGCCCTGTCTGCAGCTATTACGAATGAGCACTTTAATTTTTTACATGGCATTGGGGTTACCGCCTTTTTAGAGAAACCTTTTAAAGAAATCGAGTTATTAAATTTACTTTTTAAAGTGTTAGACAAGGGCGACCATCCTATGCAATTGGAAGCAATACCTTTCGAAATTAACGAAACGCAAGCCTCTCAGCATTTCGATTTAAGCGACTTGCAACGCCAATCGGGGTCAGATGTTCATTTTATAAATGATATGCTTAATACGCTTATTAATTCCACTCAAAAGGGCATCTTAGAAATTGAGGATGCCATAGAAAACAAAGATTGGGAAACCATCAACCAAACAGCGCATCGCATTGCTTCGCCACTTAAGTATATTTATGCCACCGAGTTGTACGATCTCATTAAGAAAATTGAGGTTTACACCGAACCTAAAGTCGGTAAAAATAATGAAATGATTAACCATCAATTTAACCGATTCAAGGCTGAATTTAATACCCTCACCACCTCAATTCAGGATTACATGAAAAATGCTTAGGCAACTTTCATTTTGTCGCCTAAATTTGTAATTAGCATGACCACATCGAAGAATTATAAAGTTTTTGTAGTCGAGGACAATGAATGGTTTAACAAAATGCTCGTGCATTGTCTTTCGCAAAATCCAGACATTGAAGTAAAGTGTTTTTTTAATGGCGCAGATGTTTTAAAGGCACTCCATGAAAAGCCCGATGTAATTACACTTGACTACCGATTACCAGACATTAACGGTTCCATGTTGTTACAACAAATCAAAGCCATTAATCCAACAACTGAAGTCATTATTATCTCCGAACAAAATGAAATTGAAGTGGCTGTTGAACTGCTCAAACAAGGGGCCTACGACTACCTAATCAAGAACACCGACCTAAATAGCCGTTTGCTCAACAATATTAACAATATTATTAAGCGCAGCCATCTAGAAAAACGCATTGAATATTTGCAAGAAGAGGTTGAACAAAAGTTCAATTTTTCTAATTCTATTATAGGGCAAAGCGAGGCCATGAAAAAAGTGTTCAGTGTTTTGCAAAAAGCCTGTGCCTCTAATATCAATGTTTCCATTACCGGCGACACTGGGACAGGAAAAGAATTGGTAGCCAAAGCCATTCATTACAACTCAGAAAGAAAAAACAAACCCTTTATTGCTGTGAACATGGCAGCCATTCCAAAAGAATTGATTGAGAGTGAATTGTTCGGCTACGAGAAAGGGGCTTTTACTGGTGCTAATGAAAAAAGAAAAGGGAAATTTTTAGAGGCCAATTCGGGCACCATTTTCTTAGATGAAATTGCAGAAATGGATTTATCCATGCAATCTAAATTATTGCGTGTTTTACAAGAGCGCGAAGTAACCCCTTTGGGCAGCAGCACGCCTCAAAAAATAGATTGTAAATTAATTATTGCTACCCACGAAAACCTTAAAAAACTTGTTGAACAAAAGCGGTTTAGAGAAGACTTGTTTTTCCGTGTAATGGGACTTAATATCCATTTGCCGCCCTTGCATGAGCGCGACAAAGACGTTATTTTCATTGCTAAAAAATGCATTGAAGAGTTTTGCAAAGCCAATAAGATGCAAGTAAAAAACTTAAGAGAAGATGCTTGCAAAAAACTGCTCACCTATCCATTTCCTGGCAATGTGCGGGAATTAAAATCAGTGATTGAAGTGGCTATTGTATTGGCCGATGGACTTGAGATTGAAGCCGAAAATATCATCTTTCAACATGCCGATACCCTTACGCAAGTAGTGACTGAAGAAAAAACCATGCGTCAATACAGTTACGAGATTATTTCCATCATGCTGAAAAAGCATGGTGACGATATACCAACGGTTGCTAAAATTTTAGACATTAGTTCGGCTACAATTTACAGGGTACTGAAAGAATTCAAATCAGCTAATGTGAATGCTTGAAATGCTGACTTAAATAAGTTTTAACTTCCTCAACATTCTGCGTACCTAACAGAAAGCGTTTACCTGATTTAAGATGCACTTGTAGGCCCTTGTTTCCAGAGACCGTGTAGGCCTTTCCCATTTTTCCAAAACGTATACCCCAACCACCGTAATCCTTTATTGGGTGGTAACCAATTAATTCATATTTGGCAATCTGATCCCATGCGTATTGTTTATAACGCATATGGAAAGGAAAGAACCTAAATTGAATGCCGGTTTTATCGATCACTGTCGTTAATCTAGCAAAGGCAAAGAGGGCTATCAAAAATAAAAAAAATAAGAAAACGATTAGAAAAATAACAATCAATTCAGTGTCGCTAACAGGATTGTTGCTTAGCTTTTTCTTAAGCACTATTTGCTCATAAATATCATATCCAAAAAAGCCAAGGATTAATAGGCCTGCCAAACTTAAAATAACCCAAATCCAAGCTTGTTTAAACCTTTGTGTTTCTTTATACATAACGTTTTATAATACTAGTTTTAGTTGCTATCGAAGCATATTTTATGCCACAATACCTGTTCATTTACACAAAGTTAACTATATTTTCATAAAACAAAAAAACCATTACGTTCAGGCCTCAATGGTTTTTTATCAATAACAATATGTCCTTTTAGGATTTTGGGTTCAAAAAACTAAGCAACCAAATATTTTTAAAATGATTGTCAAGTAATTTCTTTATTTAAACTTTGCTTCAAAGTATTGATCGAGGTTACCCATGGCCATGGTAAAGCCTTCTTTAAAGCCAAGCTCTATTATTTTTTCTAGATCATTTAAGGATTGATAGGCAATGGTAATGTCAACCATTGTTTTCTCTCCTTGCGAAACAAATACATTGGTCCAGGTGGAGCGCGGAAAATCATTGTTCATTACGCCATTTTCATCGCAAAAGGCATCTATGGCTGAATACATTTTTTGATCTTCAATTTTTAAATAATCGGCACGGCACCAATGGGCTTGGTTCTCGGGACTGTACATGGCATACAACCAAGTACCACCCACCCTAAAATCCATGGATTTTGTTTTGGTTTGATAGGGCTTTGGGGCCCACCACTGGTCGAGCAACTCAGCTTGGGTCCATGCGGCCCACACCAAATCATTAGAGGCTGCAAATTCTCTTTTTACATTCACCGTGTTGTTGGCTTTGTTAACGGTAAAATCAAATTGTAAATGACTGTTCATATGTCTTTATTCGTATTTAATGGCGTCCTATTATTTTTTATCTTGTTTTAATTTTGCTAGCACAGTATCCAATTGTGAGAAGCGGGTTTCCCAAATTTTTCTAAATTGTGCTAACCATTTATCGATGTCTTTCATTTTATTGGCATTTACTTCATAATAAATTTCGCGCCCCGTAAACTTCTGTTTCAACAATTCGCATTCGGTTAATATTTTTAAATGTTTGGAGACCGCCTGCCGTGTGCTATTAAAATGTTCGGCTATTGCATTTGGAGTCATGGCATGGGCTGCAATAAGCAATAAAATTGCTCTTCTGGTAGGATCTGCTATGGCTTGAAATACATCTCTTCTCATACATTTTTTGGTTGATAATGCAACAACAACATGCCACAATCAAAAGACTTATTGCCAATTAACTTGTAATGCTGTAAGTGTTCCACCTGATTGAAAATGGGCATTCCCTTTCCAACGACGGTTGGATTAACAAACAAATACAGGTCATCAATCAATTGTTCTTTTATAAGCGACCCTACAAACCGACCACCACCATATGCTATGATATCGCCTCCCACTTGCTGTTTTAATCCTTGGATGACTGTACTTAAATCTTCATTGCTGACACTTGTATTTTTACCTTCTATGGCTTGAATACTTTTGCTAAAGACAATTTTGGGTGTTTCTG
>CAJBKH010000059.1 GCA_903953615.1 uncultured Bacteroidota bacterium | reverse complement strand
GATTTGATAAATAGCATCAATAAAACCTGCAGGAATAAAAATAAGAAGTGGATGATCCAATTTATTGGTTACCGTTAAATAAATTACGATGGCCATCAGAAAGACCAATCTTAAATAAGTAATAATTAGTTTGTCTTTGTAATGGAAGCTTGGGTAATATTTATAAAGGAAACAACCCATGATAAACATTACCACAATTGAAACATTAAACCATATGAATAAGGTGTCTTGTAATTCCATCTAACAAATATAAAGGATACGGTTTATAAAACTGAATTTTATTTCTATCGCCTAAACGGATGGTCTACCGAAAATAGATTTAAGAACACGCCAACAATTCTAATTTTGAATTGTTAATTTATTATCTCAACCATGGCAACCAAAGCACAAAAAAAAACAGAAAATATCCAAGAGAAGATTGTAGCATCTTACATGGATTATGTATTAACTGAACAGAAACAACCTGCCTCTATTTATGCCTTTGCCAAGCATGTTGGCATCGATGAAGCTGCGTTCTACAAGGAGTACACTTCTTTCAAAGACATTGATATTGCGATTTGGAAACAAGCTGCCGAGCAAACCATTAATGCTTTGATGGCATCAGATGAATTCCAAACCTATAATTCTAGAGAAAAGCTGTTGGGCTTTTTTTACACACTTGTTGAAGCGATGAATGCGAATCGCAGTTATTTTTTATACAGCTTAAAAGAACAAGGCCCTATGCACAAAAACTTAGGTGAGTTCAAATCACAAATAGAAAATTTTGCAAAACCAACCATTCAACAAGGCTTGGCCGACAAAGAATTAGAAGAGCGCAAATTTATCAGCGATCGCTACCACGATGCTGTTTGGGTGAACACCTTGTTTATCCTTAATTTCTGGAGCAACGACAATGGCAAAGGATTTGAAAAGACTGATGCTGCCATTGAAAAATCGGTGAACTTAATGCTTGAATTGATGGGTAAAAGTGCACTCGATAGTTTGTTGGACATGGGCAAATTTCTGTTGCAAAACGGCATTAGAAAATAAGCCGTATGACCAAAGAACAATTAAAAATTCCTACTTCGAAAATACAAAGAGCTGCTAGTTTTGCTGGCGCTGGTGCTAAGGTAGGTGGCAATTATATAAAGTACTATGTCAAGAAAGCATTGAATCCCGATTTGAATCGCGATGAGTTGAACGAAGACAATGCAGAGGATATTTATGGCACACTCAGCAAATTAAAAGGCAGTGCTTTGAAAGTTGCGCAAATGTTGAGCATGGATAAAAATTTGATGCCACAAGCGTATCAAGATAAATTCCAAATGGCACAGTATTCGGCTCCACCTTTGAGTTATCCTTTAGTCGTGAAAACATTCAATCAAGAATTCAAAAAAAGTCCTACTGAAATGTTTGATACCTTTACAAAAGTGGCCATACAAGCTGCGAGTATTGGCCAAGTGCACAGAGCCGAAATTAAGGGCCATGCTTATGCCGTTAAGGTGCAATACCCTGGTGTAGCTGCCAGTGTAAGCAGTGATTTGAAATTGGTAAAACCATTGGCCACAAGAATACTAAATTTAAAAGGCAAAGACATTGGTAGATATTTTAAAGAAGTTGAAACTAAATTATTAGAAGAAACCGATTACAAATTAGAGCTCAAACGTTCGGTGCTAATTTCGGAAGCAAGTAAACACATTGAGAATTTAGTTTTTCCAACCTACTACCCTGCCTTGAGTGGCGACCGTATCCTTACCATGGATTGGATTGAAGGTGTGCCTTTGGCTGAATTTGCAAAACAGAATCATTCACAAGCCATCAAAAATAAAATTGGTCAAGCACTCTGGAATTTTTACGATTATCAAATATTTGAACTCAAAGCAGTGCATGCCGACCCACATCCTGGTAACTTTATCGTAACGCCAGATTTTAAATTAGGTGTCATTGATTTTGGCTGCGTGAAAGAAATCGAGGAACAATTTCACAAAGATTATTTCACTTTGTTAAACAGCGATGCCATTAATGATGATATTGAATTTACGCGCATCATGTACAAGTTAGAATTCTTATTAAATGATGATGACGCCAAGATAGTACCTGTCTTAAAAAAGGCTTTCCAAGAGATGCTTAATTTATTGGGCAAACCATTTAATTCAAATACATTTGATTTTGGTGACGAAGCTTATTTCAAATCGATTTATGCCTTAGGCGATAAATTTAGTAAGATGGTGGAATTGAAAGAAGCCAATGGGGCCCGCGGTCCGCAAGATGCCATTTACATTAATAGAACCTGCTTTGGTTTATACAATATATTAAACCAGGTAGGAGCAGAAATAATAACAACAAGAAGAAAAATTTAAATAATGGAAAATAAAGTTTGGTTAATCACTGGTTGTTCAACCGGTTTTGGTAGAGAGTTAGCCACGATGGCTTTACAAATGGGATACAATGTAGCGGTTACTGCGCGCAAAACAAATGATATAGTAGATATTACAAAAGACTATGCAAGTCAATCTTTGACCTTGTCACTCGATGTCACTAAACCCGATGAAATTACCGATGCTGTGCAACAAACCATGGCGCGTTTTGGAAGAATCGATGTTTTGGTAAACAATGCTGGCATAGGTTATTTTGGGGCCATTGAAGAAAGCGAAGAAGCCATGGTAAGACAAATGTTTGAGATTAACTTTTGGGGCTTAACCAAAATGATACAAGAAGTATTGCCGATTATGCGTCAACAAAGAAGCGGTCATATATTAAATGTTGCATCGATTGGCGGTTTGGTTGGGTTTCCAGCTGTAGGCTTTTACAATGCTACAAAATTTGCGGTCGATGGTTTATCAGAATCTTTGGCCAAAGAAGTAGCACATTTAGGCATCAAGGTAACTATTATTGCACCAAGTGGATTTAGAACAGATTGGGCTGGGCGTTCGGCCGCCAATAGCCACCATATTATCGCTGATTATGCAGAAACAGCTGGTCAGAATAAAAGCAATATCAGAGGTAATAGTGGCCGTCAGGCTGGCG
>CAJBKH010000058.1 GCA_903953615.1 uncultured Bacteroidota bacterium | reverse complement strand
TGTTTTGATTTTTTAATTTCAACTTGAATTGCATGTTGTAGGTAACACCTGCTTTTAGGGGCGACTTTAATTCATTGCGCAAAATTTCATAGTTAACGCCATATACGCGGTAACCTGCATAGCAATTGTTTTTGTTGTGAAAAATATCGGGGGTTTCATTGGCCGAGCCCCAGAACTTTGCATAAGGGTCGTCATCGAATCTTATTTGCGCAGTATGGCCATCGGGTGTTTTACTCTCGCTCATTTCAAAATCGGGATTGTTGATCAAATTAAGTGGATTGCCAACAGCCCAACGTTTTATTTTAATGGCCGAATTAAGAATGGGGTAGGCTTGTAAAAATTCATCATCGGTTAAACGCATATTCTCAAAAGCATCTATTTTTTCTGGCTTCGCAAAAACACCTGGGTCGCCACTTAGCAATTGATTTGGTGTGGTGCTGTATTTATATTTGAGTTGGCCTTTTTTTTCTATTACATTTAAATTGCCCATGCTATCGGCAACAATATTTAAGGTATCGCTTTCATGTGCAAAATAACCACTATCTATGAATTGCGTTTTTTGTACCATGCCATTCACATACCAACGTTTAAATAGTAAAACCGATTCATCTGAATAGTACAGCCATTCACCACTTTTGGTAGAAGATTCATTGGCGTATTCGTATTCACCGACGGCTTTTTTGATACCATCAACATTAAACAATTGCCAAGTACCGATGCGCACAGTGGTGGTATATTTGCCACCATAAGTTGTTTTGTGTGTGATTTGTTTTACCTTTCCTTTTGCAATGCAATTACCATCGCTATCGAACTGACAATCGCTCTGGGCTTGGGCTGAAATGGAAATGGAGAATAATAGAATACTTATGTAGAATCTAATCATTTTAGAGGTACAACGCATAAAATGATTAATTAGTATTCATAACCAAAGGAGGAAAAAAAATTAATTTAAATTGACCAACTGGTTCAATTCCACACTTGGCTTAACAGCTGGCTCCGAGCTTGCATTCGGTTCAATATTGAATTTCAAACCTTCCAATGCGAGTGCTGTGCGTTGAAAAACTGTTTGTGCTTCAATTAACAAAGGTTCTAAATTGTCGTAACGCGAAGAAAAATGACCGATTAATAAATGGCCAACATTGGCTTTTTCGGCAATAATACCGGCTTGTTTGGCAGTGCTATGGAAACGCTCTGCAGCTTTTTCTTGAAGTGCTTCGAGATAGGTCGCTTCATGGTAAAGCACAGTAGTGTTCTCGACATAAGGAACAATGTCTAAATCGAAAATTGTATCACTGCAATAGGCATAACTATGCGATGGTTTAGGGTCGTAACTTAATAGCTTGTAAGAAATGGTTTCACCTTGGGCATTTACAAAATCTTCGCCCGCTTTGATGTTTTTGAAAAATGTGATGGGTACTTGGTATTGCTCTATGTTTTCGACATGTAATGAGCGTTCTTTTGGGGCTTCTTTTAAAATAAATCCAGTGCAATGAATTTGATGTTTCAATGGAAAAGAATGCAATTCAAAATGCTTTGTTTTTAAAATAAATTCAGCTTCATTCGGATTGGTAGGATAGAAAATTAATTCGAATTCAGGTTGCTTGCCACCTTCTTGTAATTGTAAAAGTATAATTTGTTTAAGGGATGGTGGTCCAATGATATGCAAGGCTGTTTTGCGGCCCATTAAATTCATGGAAGAGATAAGGCCAATAAGACCGTAATAATGATCGCCATGTAAATGGCTGATGCAAATATAATCTAAGCCAGTGTGGCGAATGCCGAGTTGTATCAAGCGCATTTGAGTGCCCTCACCACAATCAATCATGATTTTATCATGACCGAATTTCAGAATCTGTGCACTTGGATTCCTATCTCTGGTGGGTGTAGCGCTGCTCGAACCGAGTATGTATAGTTCAGGTGCTGACATAATTTTATGCAAGTTTATCACTTTAATACAATTTTTTTACGTGTATCCCCCAAAAAAAAATCATTATTTTTGCCCAAGAATGAACTCAAAACCAATCGCTTTAATTACAGGAGCAACTTCTGGTATCGGAAGAGCATGTGCTGAACTGCTGGCTGCCAATAACTTCCAATTAATTTTAACAGGTCGGAGAACAGAAAGACTTGAAGAATTAAAAGTCAATTTAGAAAATAAATATGCAACAACTATTTTAACATTGACACTCGATGTCAGAAATCGCCAAGCGGTTGAAACCACATTTGCTGCATTACCTGAGCATTGGCAGGCCATTGATGTATTGATTAACAATGCAGGTTTGGCCATGGGTTTATCTTCTTTTGAAAGTGGCAATGTCGATCATTGGGATACCATGATTGATACAAATTTGAAAGGCTTATTATATGTTACAAGAAACATCGTGCCTTATATGATTCAATATAAAAAAGGACATATTGTAAACGTAGGCAGCATAGCTGGAAAAGAAGTGTATGCCAATGGCAATGTTTATTGCGCCACCAAGCATGCAGTCGATGCCTTGAACCGCAGCATGCGTTTAGATTTGAGTAAGTATCCAATTAAAGTGTCAGCCATTCATCCTGGGGCAGTCGAAACAGAGTTTTCTATCGTGCGTTTTGAAGGCGATGAAGCGAGAGCAAAAACAGTATACGAAGGCTTCGAAAATTTAGTGGCCAATGACGTAGCAGAAGCTGTTTGGTTTATGTTGAATCGCCCACCACATGTCAATATCAATGAAATGACGATTATGCCAACGGCACAGCCAATGGCAGGGGTTATTAATAGGAAATAGTTATTAAGTTATTAGGTTAATGGTTATTGAGGGGAGAATTGATAAAAATATTTTTTTTTCTTTTCTTTGCCTTAAAACTATAACTTTATGACTACATACACACAACTTATTTATCAAATAGTATTTGCTACAAGAAATCGACAAAGATGCTTAACAGCTCCTGGTAGATATGAATTGTTCAATTATTTAACAGGCGTTTTCAAGAATAAGAACTGTCACTTATATAGAATTAATGGTGTTGAAGACCATCTTCATATAGTGACTCATATAAACCCCAATACAGCCATATCAGCCTTTGTAAAAGATATAAAAATGGCGAGTACAGATTTTATAAAAAGAGAAAAGTTGTTTCCGAACTTTAATGGTTGGCAGGAAGGTTTCGGAGCATTTTCATATGCGTTTTGTGATAAAGATAGAATTATTGAATATGTGAAGAATCAAGAGGCGCACCATGGGGTTTTTCGAAAATCCTTTAAGGAGGAATACATTGACTTGTTGAATGAACATGGGATTACCTTTGATGAAAAATATTTGTTGTAAAATATAACTTGGTGCCATGGTCGAACCTTGGTTTAAAACAGCATTCAACCCCTTTGGGGTTGTTTTTTAATGGTCGTTATTTTTTGTTATTCAAATTCAATCCCTCCGAGATTGTTTGTTCGCGGGATGTTTTTAATGTGATTTTATGCCATTAAACGAACCCTGTAAGCCTTCGATTTTAATTTGAAATTCAAGTAGCATTCAACCACTTCGTGGTTGTTTTTTAATTGCCGTTATTTTTTGTTATTCAAATTCAATCCCTCCGGGATTGTTTGTTCGCGGGATGTTTTTAATGTTCTTTTGTGCAAAAAAGAAGCCTGAAAGGCTTCAATCTGAATAGAAGCCCGAAGGGCTTCAATTTGAATAAAACAAATGAAGCAAAGTTTTTACAACCCCGAAGGGGGTTGAATGCTGTTTTATCAAAAGTTTTGGGTTAAACAAACACCCACAAAAAAACCACAAACTTATCTTTTGAAATGCGATAAATCTGTGGTTTAATATTGCGTTTGAAATCCTATTTTTTGAATTTAGGATTGCTAATAAATTCGGTATCTGTTAAGGTGTTTAAGAAGGCAATGATGTCTTGTACATCGGCTGGATTTAAACGGCCTTTTTTTATGTTGTCTAAATTTGGGTCGAGGTTGGCGGTATATTTAAAACCTACATTGTAATGCTGTATGCATTCTTCTAATGTTTTAAAACGCCCATCGTGCATATAGGGTGCAGTCAGTGCAATATTTCTTAGCGATGGTGTTTTGAACTTGCCATCATCCGTTGGATTCAATGTAATTCTGCCTCTTCCTTTATCTACTGTTAAACTGTCTAAACCAGTGTTGCGGTATTCAAAATCACTGAACGTACTGCCTAATACATGGCAATGTGCACAGTCACCTTTTTTCATATCCACATACCAATTCATGCCTCTTTGCTCTTGGGGTGTAAAGCTCGCGGTGCCCGCTTTTACTTGGTCGTATTTGCTATTGCCGGAAATTATAGTCCGCTCATATTGTGCAATGGCTTTCATTATCATAGCGGTGCCAATTTTATCGCTGCCAAACACTTTTTTAAACAAAGCAGGATAGGTAGGGTGTGCATTTAATTCAGCTAATACATTGTTTAAATTTTCATGCATCTCAACAGGATTTTGTATAGGTCCTATCACTTGCGATTCTAAATCAGCAGCACCACCATCCCAGAAGAACTGTTTTTGATAACCAAGGTTTACCAATGGCATGGCGTTTCTTGTACCAGGTAGTTTATCGATACCAATACTGAATTGTATAGTACTATCGCTAAAGGCAAATGATTGCTTATGGCAATTCGCACAAGCCATGGTATTGTCACCAGATAAAATAGGATCAAAAAACAATTGCTTACCCAAAGCAACACCTTCCTCTGTCATTGGATTGCTAGCAGGAATTACCATTGGTGGCAAACTTTTTGGAATTTGCAACACATAGGGCGTTAAACCTGCAACCGTTTCGGGCGTTGGCGTTTCCTTTTTACAACCAATGAGAAAAACAATAAAAACTAAACTAAGTAATATTGCTAAACTTAATTTGTGGAGCTTATTCATTACTCAATACGATCAAAAATAAAGGCATCGTAGAAACTCAATTTCAAATTGTCTAACCAAGGAAAATCCATGTTGCTGCTCGATTGACGGTCGTAATCGACATTGAAATCAACATTGCTAGGGGTGGTATATAATTTGTTTAAATTGAATTTCAAGAACACTTTTTTGTCGACACCATTAACAACCAAGGGTGAACTCAAAGGCATTTCAACAATGGTTAAAGCGCGGTCGGTTGCAAAATGGAAAACCAATGATTTGGTTTGGTTTGAACTGTTTTTATATTTACCTTCATGCTTAAAGAATACATAGCCTGTATTCCAATCCCATATCATGCCTTTCGCAGGCTCTAGGTCGCCATCTTGCGCGCCTGTATGGTTGCGATCTACCGGTAATCCGATATTGAAAATAATTTTGGTGTAAGTGCCATTCGGAATGTTCAAACCATTCACAACGCAAGTACTTGGATCGGCAGCATTGATTAAATCGTAATTTTCTAAATTGATAAAGGTACTGTCGGCCTTCATTAATTTCACGTTGGTGACATAGTATTTTAATAAATCGACTTGGTATAGATTGCCAGCGGCATTGGTGTATTTCAATTGACCGAATTCAAGGGCTTGACCATCTACTTCGTTGCTGAATAATAAATCGACATTGGCAGTAGGTGGCGTTACTTTAGCAGGTGCTTCGGTGGTTTTTTCTTTACAGGCAGTAAGCGCTGTGATGGCAATAAATGCCAAACTTGTATATTTAATTAAGTTCATTTTTTCTATTGAATAGGAATTAAAAAAAAGAACGAACACTTGATTTGAAACAAGCATTCGTTCTTTTGGATTAGATTATTTATTTGCAGCAAGAACAACCGCACTCACAGTCGGTACCTGAGCAAGAATTGTCGCATGAGCAAGCAACTTCGCATTTATCTGAACCGCAGCAAGAGCCATTGCAAGATGATTTGTTGGAAGTTGAGTAAGCATAGATAGCGCTAGTAGTAGCAACGATGGCTAAAGTAGCCAATACAATTATTTTCTTTTTCATTTTGATGTTATTTTATTTTGTTATTTGTTGTGCCTGAATGGTTACAGGCGTTTGTTTTTTATTGATGGCGAATGGCCACCAAATGGGAAATTGTCTATTATGCAATAGAACCTGAGTGAAAATCATCGCAAGACAAGCAACTACCTTGAACGGTAAATGGTCTTGTTAATTTTCCAAAATAAAAATCAAATTTGAAGCACGCGTTTTTGAATCAAGATAGGCACCGAGGGCATCGGTGGATTCAAATCGCAATAAGCAACTGATATGGCATTGGGGCTAGTCAATAAGCTAGCTTTAGAGAAACTAGTTGTTAAGATTTTTTTGCTAAAATCTTTGTGGGCAATGGTTTGTGCTTTTTGAATGCCAAGCACAGAATTAATGACTGTACTAAACGATTGGGTATGGCAACAGGTCGATTTTTTTGAAGCCTTTATACAGGCGCAACAATCTTTGCCTTGTTGAAAACCATTGTCTTTAAAATGAAGCGAAATGCCTGAAAGAATATCGCAACAAGTTGCAACCTCTACCTTTAATCCGCTACCAGTAAGTAGGAATAAAAAAGCTAATATGAGGGCCTTCAATTTCATTTTGTTTCACAAAGTTAGTGATTTGTTTCTGATTTACAAATTTTGTATTCCATCTCTAAAGTCGCATGGTGAATATTGATGCTGTGCAGATTTTTCTTAATCAAGGCTTTGATTTCTTCTGCCAAATCGGATGAAATACTCTCTTTGAAAAGCACATGGGCGGTCATGGCATTCTGACTGCTACTAAGGGGCCACACATGGATATGGTGCAAATCAAGAATGTGCTCATCCAATTGTTTTAATGCTTTTATCT
>CAJBKH010000057.1 GCA_903953615.1 uncultured Bacteroidota bacterium | reverse complement strand
CAATTTGGGCACCAATAAAAGTTGGCAAATAATAACCCGCCATGCGCTCATATACGTGACTCAAAGGTAAAAATGATAGCATTCTATCTTCTTTGTTGATGCTAGAACAAAGCTCTTTTGCATCATAACAATTGCTCATGAAATTATAATGGCTTAACATAGCCCCTTTTGGCACACCAGTTGTTCCACTGGTATAAATGAGAGCGGCCAAATCGTTGTGTTGAATGGTTGGCAATACAGCCTCAATCTCCGCCTTTAAACTCGGCCAAAGTTGAGCCCCTTCTGCCTTTATATCGGTTAACAACCTTAATTTTTCATCAGGCGATTTATAATCAAATGCCAAGAACACTTTCTCTATGCTTGGGCAATGGGCCTCTACTTTTTGAAATTTCTTCAATAAAAATGGTGTGCCTAAAAGCACTGCCTTTGCACCACTATCATTTAAAATAAATTGGGTCTCCTCTGCAGTTAAAGTAGGGAAGATAGAAACATTGACAGCACCTAATTTCTGAAGCGCTTGATCGTAATAAACAAACTCAGGACAATTTTCTAAAATAATCGCTACTTTGTCGCCTCTTCGAATACCAATACTGAAGAGGTATGCGGCCCATTTCTCTATTTCTTCAAATGTTTGACGATAGGTTATAGCCTCGTATTGTCCATTTACTTTTTCAAATAAAAAGGGATGTTCAGGGGTGTGAATTACATTAGCAGAATGTATTAGAAATTCATGTAATGAACCAAAATCAGGATCTTTGAATGCCATGTTAATTAAAATATGAATTGCGAAAATATAGTTTTTTTATTGAATCCGCTTTGGTTAAAAAATAAGGCGTAAAAAAAATAATTTTTCATTGTTTTACAAGACAATCGTAGTCCCTTGTCTTAAAACAAGTTAAACGATTGATAGTGCCAATATGGTTTTATTTCACTTCCAAATTTGCTGTAAAAATAGGCCACGCCTTCTATTTCACTGCCTTCAAAATCAAGTACCATAGGTTGTCCAGCATAGCGTTGAATGACTTCATCGATTAAGCTATTCATAATACCAAATTTTTTGCCTGCAGCTGTTGCGCCACCATTCATATAAAATAGGTAGCCAGGACTTGTAAAAAACAAAACAGCCCCTAATAACTCGCCATCTAAAAAAGCACCAAGGGTTAGCAGCCGTCCTTTGGAAAAGGCTATATCACAATTGTCATTCAATAGCTTATAATGTAGGTCGGTTAATTCTGGATTTAGGCTACCCCAAGCTTGCCTATTTATTGAAATAACATCAAGTGAAGGTATGCCCCATTTAAAAACAATGTCTTGGCGTTCAACCTTGCGAATGTTCTTATTCACATCGGGATTGTAATTGGCTGCTATTGCCGTGTAAGATGGTTTTAAATCTAGTTGGTAGTTGTTGCGCAACTTGCCCTTAGAAGGGGTTCCATGTAATAAATTTAATTGCAGGTCAATCCATAAATAGGCACGTGGTATGGCTTTTAAAAAATCATTTATTGAAAACTTAAAATCGGCTGGACCAAAGACCCCCAGCTGTTGACAAAAATAGGGTTGATAAATGTACTTAATCCCAAACTTTTTCTTCCAAGGCATCGGAAACACTGCTTCATAATCACCCACTACAAGGGCATCCCATTGATTGGAAGTGATGGTATTCAAATACCAAGCATATCCATAAATAAGTGGTGCACTGCTTTTTTCAATGGCTAAATCCCACTTAACAAAATCTATTTGATGGTGTTTGATTCGCTTAATTTTCATTTTTCAACCAATTTTCAAAAACAGTTCTCCATCCTTTCCAAGTATCGTAATCACTTAATGATTCATTGTGAAATACAAAACAAAAATAGCCTTTCGTCTCTTCAATTTGATGACGCATCAAGTCGATTGACTTTATCGATTCTGTTGGCGTCAATTTCATGAATTCCTTGTAGGCAACATCCATTGCAGAAAACGGAACAACCTCTAAGCTTGTTGACTCCTCTAAAGTTAAATTATACCAATAAAAGGGTTTCGAAGTTGAGGCTCTAAAACCTGGCACTTCAGAATAGCCCATCGAATATTCCTTTTGAATGCCCAGCGCAACTAAATCACTATAGGTTTGTGGTAAGGAAAACCGTAAATAGTGTTGACGACTTTTTACCACTTTTTGACCTATCATATTTTCAAGTATTGCCTTTTCTTTGGCAATGGTTTCTTTGTTTAAAAAGGACGCATAACTAGGATGCAAACCAACCCCATGCCCCTCAGCTACCAATCGTTTAAGAATATCCTGAAAATCTTTGCGCAAAGGATTAATATTTTTATCATAAACACCATAGGCACCCACTTGGACAAAATAAAGGGCTTTAATACTATGTTCCTTCAATACTTTTAATTGGTAATCAAAGTTATCAAAAGGATCTTGTTTGCCAAAAAGAAAAACACCTACTCTTTTATTGATTTGTTTCCATTTGAACTGCGACAAATCGCGAAGAAAACCGCCCATTTGCCGTTTAAAACCCTTGCCCTTGTATGTAAAAATAGCATCAATATCAATGGTGGGTTTTACCTTCAAGTTTCTTTCTTTTAATTTTACTAGACTTGGATGCAAAACTTCCAAATACGACTGCAAATAGTTAACCCAACAGTCTACCAAAGGAATTTGCAAAACATTGTGTTGGTATAAAATCGATTGCTTGTAAGAAAAACGATTGTGTTGATCCAACTCAGTAGCTTGGTATTCTTCATAGCGCGATAGGCAATAAAAGATTGCACTAAAAATATCAAAGCCTAGGTCCGTATCATTTGCAAACATTAAAGGCAGTGAATTCACTTTTTTGAAATTAATTTCTACCTGCTGAATTCCCGTTTGGTCTAAAAATCCTGAAGGACTTATATTCAACCAACCTTCTAGAAATGTATTGCTATAATTGATATGAGCAGTAGCGGAATCACTGCGAACCGGGCTGTTCAATAGCTGATAACTGCAACCAAATTGTTGTCCAAAAATATAGTCTAAAACATATTTTGTTCGATTAGAATGGTATGGCGTATAAATTGCTATCAAATTTTTACTATTTTTGCCTTTTTACGCAAATAAACAATATTTTTAATGAAAGTTGCTCTAATCACAGGAATTACTGGTCAAGATGGTGCCTATTTAGCTGAATTTCTTTTGAAGAAAGGCTATGTGGTTCACGGACTAAAGAGAAGAAGTTCTTTGTTCAACACCGATAGAATTGACCATTTGTACCAAGATCCACATGTTCCCAATGCGAATTTAAAATTGCATTTTGGTGATTTAACTGACAGCACGAATTTAATCCGATTGATTCAAGAAATTCAGCCGGATGAAATTTATAATTTAGCGGCAATGAGCCATGTGCATGTGAGTTTTGAAACACCAGAATATACAGCCAATGCCGATGGTTTGGGTACTTTAAGATTATTAGAAGCCATCCGTATTTGTGGGTTAAGTAAAAAAACGCGCATCTACCAAGCATCAACCTCTGAATTGTACGGTTTGGTGCAAGCTGTGCCTCAAAGTGAAACGACACCATTCTATCCACGCTCACCATACGCTGTTGCCAAAATGTATGCGTATTGGATTACTGTAAATTACAGAGAAGCCTACGATTTATATGCTTGTAATGGTATTTTATTCAACCACGAATCGCCAATAAGAGGAGAGACTTTTGTAACAAGAAAAATAACCCGTGCAGCCTCAAAAATTGCTTTGGGTTTACAAGATAAATTATACCTTGGTAACTTAAACAGTAAACGCGATTGGGGCCACGCAAAAGATTATATCGAAGCCATGTACCTAATGTTGCAACAAGAAAAAGCAGAAGATTTTGTTATCGCTACAGGTAAAACTACAGAGATTCGCGAGTTTGCAAGAATGGCCTTTGCATATTTAGGTATTACTTTAAAATTCGAAGGACAAGATGCGAATGAAAAAGGCATTATTGAATCAATAGATGCAGATAAAGCAGCGGCCTTAGGTTTGAATACCGCAGCACTTACAATTGGTAAAGAAGTCATCAATGTAGACGCGAAATATTTCCGTCCTACAGAGGTTGATTTACTAATAGGCGATGCTCAGAAAGCAGAGAAAAAATTAGGTTGGAAAGCCAAACACAGCTTACAAGATTTAGTGAACGATATGATGCAAAGTGATTTGCATTTAATGAAGAAAGACGAGTATCTAAGAGCTGGCGGATTCACCACCCTAAGCTATTTCGAATAAGCTTAACCCTTTCTCGTTTTATATTTTACCAAGTACTTTCCCTTTTCATCCACACGGGTGTAGGGCGGACTGCGCATCAATTCAAAATAATTATAGCCCTCTTGTAAATTCTTCCAAAAGTCCATCCTGGTTTGGTCGTATTTATAAAAGCTTTTTAAATAATACCAATTCGCAGCAGTCATTTTACAAGGAAAAATATGAATTGGAATATGGTAGTTGGTATCTCTATTCCCTTGGGCTTGGATATTGCACCAATACAACTCCTTGATAACATCGGTACTCATGGGCATACAACCAATGGTTAAGCTATCACCATGCACAAATATTTCGCCTCCATAGTTGCCCTTTTTCCCCAATATACTATCGCTTTTATTTGGGTATGAAACTTTGAACGACAAGTAAAAATTGCTGTATGGATTATATTGGTTAATGTTATAGTAACCCTCTGGTACTTGGTAATCACCTTCGCAACGCTTTGGTCCTAAAGAACCCGAAAGTCTTACGATATAATAGGTTTTCACTAATTTATAACGTTGGTGCGCACTATCGGCTGCCCATAATTCCATTTGTTGTTCCTTCTTAAAAGCACGCCAATAAACAAACTTAGGCGGGTATTGTAAATTGGCCGCTAAAAAAGCTTTTTTTAAATTCTCATCACTACTAATTCGTGCATTCCAAACCCTTTGATTGCCGAGTTGTTGCTCGGTTAATACCTGCGGCTGTGCCACCAATGTTAAAATTGAAAACGAAAATATTAAAAGCGAAAAAAAACGCATTGTAAGAACCTAGTCTACCACACTAATTTTAATACTGTTGGCCATCGATTTATTTTTGATAGGCATACTTGCTGTGTGAATGACACGGTCGCCTTCATGAATTAAATCTTCTGACTTGAGTATATCAATTACATCGCTAAAAGTTTGATCAGTACTCTCATACTTATCATAATAAAACCCGCGTATACCCCACACCAAATTCATGGTTTTCAAAAGTGGTTTATGACTGGTGAAAATATAGATATCTGCACGTGGACGGAAAGAAGAAATTTCGATGGCTGAATAACCTGAACGGGTCATCCCCACAATGGCTTTAGCTTTTAAGTGATCACTCATTCTTACTGCAGTGAAACAAATTTCATCCGAAATAAATGTATCACTTTCGGCCGTTGGTTTAACACCTTTGAAATAAACTCTTCTGTCTTTCTCTACGTCCTTAATAATTTTTTCCATGGTTTCAACAACCTTTACAGGATAGCTTCCAACACTGGTTTCGGCACTTAACATTACGGCATCAGCACCATCGATTACAGCATTGGCCACATCGGTTACCTCTGCTCTGGTTGGTGTAGGATTGGTAATCATGGTCTCCATCATTTGTGTTGCTACAATAACTGGCTTACCTGCCATCAAACATTTTTCAATAATGTTTTTCTGAATGATTGGTAAATCTTGTAATGGCATCTCAACACCTAAATCGCCTCTTGCTATCATAATAGCGTCGGTTACCGCAATAATAGAATCAATGTTTTTAACTGCTTCTGGTTTTTCGATTTTAGCCACCACCAAAGAGGTTTTACCAGCTGCTGCAATTCTATTTTTAAGATCAATAATATCTTCGGCTCTTCTCACAAATGAAAGCCCTATCCACTCCACATCATTGGCCAAGCCAAATTCTAAATCTTCAATATCTTTGGGCGTTAAACTTGGAAACGAAACATCTGTATGTGGTAAGTTAAATCCTTTTTTAGATTTTAAAATACCGCCTTCCATAATGGTTACCTTAACATCTGTTGCATTCACAATTTCATCGATGCGCAACTCCAATTTACCATCATCTAGTAAAATGGATTCTCCTGGTTTAACATCACGTGTTAGATTCGCGTAACGAATACCAATGCGACTTGCAGTACCAATCACTTCTTCAGATGTAATAATGGTTTGTGCGCCATCTTTAAGGAGTACACCTTCATTCTCCATAATGCCTACACGAAGCTTAGGTCCTTGTAAATCTTGTAAAATACAAATATCCGAATTCAGTTCATTGTTTATTTCGCGAATATTGGTCAATACACTTAAATGGTCTTCGTAACTACCATGCGAAAAATTGAGGCGACATACATCGACCCCAGCCATGATAATTTGTTTTAAATTTTCTTTCGAAGCTGTAGCAGGACCAATGGTTGCTATAATTTTGGTTTTATTGAAATTCTTTTTATACATGTAATAATTCTAAATATTTTTTGTTGCTCTTAACATTCATATTGACAAAAAAGTTCTCTTGCATTTTTATCATAGAAAATTGCAAAGGAAAAATGCCGTCTATTTTTTTTTCGTTATCTATGGCCTTCACAGCGCGTTCAAAGTAGCCATAAATATCGTCACCCGAGCATATTAAAAAATAATCGAACAAGGGTTTACTTTGGTAGATAACACCTGCACTACCTCTGTTTTGAACAAGGTACCACTTTAACTCAACATCCTCGAAGGCTTGAAAAAAATGTTGGTGTTCGCTTCTATTCGGTGTATCATCGCCAACTACCCAATCTTCATTCATGGTTAATTGCATATCAAAAATATGGTTCACTAACCATGCTAATTGGTAACCTGGCATATTGGCTTTAATACCTGCAATTTTTAAATCGGTTGGAGACGCTTTATTCACGCTTTTGTACTTCGGTTGATTTGGTAAAAACGAAGTTCAAATCTACAACAAGTTTTGACAACTTGTTCAATTTATCGTTATTATAGCATTATCGTTCTATTTAAGGCCGCCAATACCTTCTCTACAGGTAAATCATTCATGCAGCTTACACCTGTCACACATTGTCCTCTGTAAAAACAAAGGCATTCTTTGTCTGGTGTAACAATTTCACCATTGCCAAACAAATCAAATTCATTTGAATTAAAGATGTTATTCATTAACACAATTTTCTTTTGCAAGCCTAAGGTTAAGTGCATTCCCATGGTAACTTGGGTTACCACTAAATCGCATTGATCAATTAAATTAATGAACTGAGGCAATGGGAAAAAACCAAGGTATTTGGCGCCTGAAGCTGCTTGTATTTCTTTATTTCTAGGGTCTTCTTGTTCGCCTCCTAATAACAAAACTTCATATCCCTCGGCCAACAATTGTTTGGCCAAATCAGCAAAATAATGTTTCGGCCAAAGGCGCGTGGTCCAACGGTCGCCACAACCTGTATTCAATCCAATTATTTTTTTTGTTCTATCAATTTGTGGCCAAGTAAAGCCTTTGTCAGCGTGGTTATCCAACAAATAAGGTTCGCCATTGTATTCTAAATCGCATAACTGAAAAATTTCTTGGCAATAATTCATGGTATTAGCCTTGCTTACATCGTCAAACAAGCCTGTATGAAATTTATGATTGGCCAAATCGTTCATGGGTTGAGAAACATTGTCTTTCAACACATAGCCGTATTTTTCTTTTGCTTTAACTGTTAAAAGCAAGGCCGAAGCCTCTTTTTCTTTGTCTAAATTAATGGCAATGTCAAATTCTGCATGCTGCAAATACATAGCTGATGCATAATCAAACTTCAATATTTCATCGATTTGACCCTTTGGTAAAATGGCCGGGGTCATGGTTAACCATGTGATTTTACAATTCGGATACATGGCTTTGTATTTGGTAACTAAAGGCGTTGTGCGAATGACATCGCCAATGGCCCCTAATTTTATAATCAGAATTCTTTTGCTAATGGGGGTATAGGCCACACAATTATCGCAGTGATAACCATGTTGTTTATGTGGATTACAAGGAACATCGCCCTTAAAATGCAAGCAGTCGGGTTTAAAAAAATTCATGCTATCTTTATGCAAATTAATACGTTTTAGCATACAATAAAAAATATTGCACAACTTTTGCAGTAATAAAATCGTCTTACATAGAGAAAACTAGTATTTTTTAATTTTTTTGTTTATTTTTGATAGTACACTAATGAAACGCATTTCCTTTACTATTCTGTTTTTGTTTTGCTTGTTGGTTTCAACAAAACTAGGTGCTACGCATTTGGTTGGGGGATTCATTAGTTACGAATACATGTCCTCTTCATCTGGTGGCACCCGTTACATGGTAACAGTCACAGTATACCGCGATTGCAAGCAGGGCAGTATTAATTTGGCAGATGATATTGACCTTTGTATTTACCGCAGAGATAACAATGCCTATGTGCGCACTGAAAAATTTGCTATCTCCACCCGTGAATTCGTGAAACCACCTGGTCGAACTGATTGCCCCGAGGTAGCGAATGCCTGTTTAGAGAGAGGCATATACCGACATCCCGTCACCCTTCCAACAAATTCATTCGGATATTTTATTCAATACCAAGTGTGTTGCCGGAATACCCAAGTTAATTTAATGAACAGCAGTTCGGGTAAACCAGATTTAGGCCAAATGTACCAAGTGATTATTCCGCCAACGAATGTAAAAAATAGCTCCCCTTATTTTACAGAAGTGCCTGTGCCCTTTATGTGTGTGAACGATACAACCGATATTAATAATTATGCCATTGACGAAGATGGTGATTCATTGGTTTACAAATTTACGACACCTTGGGATGGCGCTTTATCAAGTTGTGCTGGCGCCTACACCCCACCAGTTGCCATTACTAGATACACCAATGGTTTTAGCAGTACAAATCCCTTTGGCGCAGGTGGCATTACAAAAATTAATTCAAGAAATGGGGTTACCACCTATCTATCCAAACTCACTGGTAATTTTGCAACGGCTTTAGATGTCTATGAATACAGATATATAATAGACAAATGGGTGCTTTTGGGTATTACCCGACTAGATCTTCAAGTATTGGTTATCAAGTGTAATTCAAATAACCGACCCATTATTAAATCGAGTGCCGATTCATTTACGATTTATGGCGGACAAAGACTTTGTTTTACAGTTAGTGCCTACGACAAAGATAAAAACGGTATCAACCTCAGCGGTAAAGGTGATATATTAACTGGTGCCAATGGCTTTATTGGCAACAAAGCCACTTTCCCAGATGCATTTGCTAATTCGACTGTTAGCTCAGAATTTTGTTGGCAAACCGAATGTACCCAAGCACGCAACGATCCGTATTTATTTACTGCCTATGCCATCGATGATGGTTGCCCGTCTAAATATTCTCTCTTCAACTTTTCTATTCGGGTAAAACCTTTTACTGGTAAAGTTACTATTGCGGGACCATCGCCCATTTGCCAAGGCTCAAAAGACAATATCTACACCATAACACCTACCGCCAATACGGCTCCCGAACTTATAGGTATTGTCTACAATGTTACTATTACCAATGGCATACTTCAAAATAAAACAGGAAATAAATTAACGGTTAGTTGGGATAAAAATGCAACCAGTGGCAGTATTACTGTTGTGCCTGTTTCTCAATTTGGGTGCCCTGGTACACCATTCACTTACCCCGTTACCCTGATTGTTTCACCGCCATTACCTGTCATTCCGAGTGTCGATACCCTTTGTCCAAACACCACAAAATTTTATACAACAGCCACAACTTCTGGCTACAAATATCAATGGTGGGCATTCAATGGATTAATTAATGGTACATCAAGTGCGAATTCAGTTTCAATTACTTGGCTTGCACCTGGAAAAGCCAATGCGAAATTGGTACAATACAATACCAACAATTGTCCAAGCGATACTGCAACCATTAATGTTTGGGTATCCAAACCTAGTACGCCACCTATTGCTGGTCCAATTACAATCTGCCCGAATAGCAACCGAATCGAATACAAGGTGAGCACCTTTCAAGCAGGTAGCAGTTTTCAATGGTATGTAACAGGAGGCACTATTGTAAGTGTGGGTGCAGGTTCTGTAAAAATCAATTGGGGCGGTGCAGGTATTGGTCAAGTGAAGGTCATAGAAAAAAATCGATTTGGATGCCTGGGTGATACGGTTTATTTAGCGGTTGATAAAACCTACAAATTAATTGGTGCCAATATTGTTGGCGATACCTCTATCTGTGAGTTTACTAAAAATGTCATTTACACAGTACCACTCATCAATAACACAACCTATAATTGGAGCATTACAGGCGGAACCATCACCTCAGGTCAATTAACCCATCAAATTACTGTTGATTGGGGCGTTAGTGCCACAGGTAGTTTAACAGTTTACGAAAGTAGCTTTGATTCTGTGAATAGCATTCCGTGTATTAGCGATCCAACTTCAAGAATTATCAATATTCGCCTTTTCCCAATTGCCAATAAAATAAATGGTGATTTTGAAGTTTGTCAAAACCCAAGTTCGGGCAACTTTAACGTTAATGGTTATGCCAAGTCAAGCTATTTATGGAGCATTAATTCAGATACCAACAACATTGTAGGTCAAAGCACCAATGCTATTTTATACAGCTACCTTCAATTTGGAAACTTTAAGGTGCGTGTGATTGAAACAACTGAATATGGCTGTGTTGGGAAACCTATTGACACCTTGTTGTTAATTCACCCTAAACCTACCACCACGCCAATTATTGGTGATTCTATCATTTGCTATCCAAATATCAATAGCTTTTTATATAGTGTTACAGGCTTGCCAAATTCAAAATACAATTGGACCATTGATGGTGGAACCCCTGTCCCACTAAGCACTAACAATTCCATCAATATTATATGGACCGGCCAGCAATACAATTCATTAAAAGTGGTTGAAACCTCTGAATTTGGCTGTGTTGGCGACACCTTGCGATTAAATATTTTCTTTGATAATCCATCCTTGTATTTAAAATATTTGACAGTCAATCCTCCACCTGCTGCAGATAATGGCATTGATCTGTTTTGGGAATTGCGCAATGCGCCTAAATATAACAACTCACTTTTCCTCGAAAGAAGAGAGGCCAGTACCAGCAATCCTTTTGTTACCGTTGGAACCATTGCTGGCACGCAATTGCAATACAACAATGGCAATATTAGCGCCGATTTTAATGCTTGGGATTACCGCGTGAAGGGCTTCGATTTATGCGGTCAGCCACTGTATACCCAAGTGCATACCAATATTTTATTGAGTGGTAAAAAAGTGAGCGCCTACGATATCACTATGAATTTTACACCTTATATTGGTTGGGGCAATGCCAGCATTCGTTACGATGTTTATCGCCTGTTAAAAAACGCAGCTACTTATGAATTATACGAGCCCAATGTTACCACCTTTAACATGGCCTATGGCAATGGCTTAGAATATTATACCCAGTGTTATAGAATTAAAGCTACCAAGATTGGAACCGATACTGTCACATGGAGCAATGAAGTTTGTTTTGATTTCGAGCCCCTTTTATTTATTCCAAATGCGTTTTCACCAAATGGCGATGAATTTAATAATACCTTTATTATGCGCGGTGGCGCTTTAAAAAGTGTTGAGATTTCTATCTATAACCGTTGGGGTGAAAAACTTTACACCGGTAACAGTTTGAATGCACAATGGGATGGTACCTACAAAGGCAAAGATCAACCACAGGATGTATACATCTATAATTGTCTCTACTATGGGTATGATGGTAGGAAATATTCTACCAAAGGCACCATTACGCTACTGCGGTAATTGACCCGACAAAACATTCAAAATTCCTTTGTAGTTCCAAGTATCGGTATGCCAACAATCGTCATATCCGTAAATGTATTTTAGATTGAAAAAAGCAAAACCTAGTATTACAATTAAACTCAGTAATTGCATTGTTTTAGTTTTGTTTAAAATGGCATGAATAAAAGCTGCCAAACCAAATGCAAATATGGGCATAAAATCAATGTAGGCGCGCGCACCATAGGCACACCCAAAGCCAGGCGAATGCCAAGAACCATGTATATAAGTTATTAGGATAAACAAGGTCAAAATAGCCCAAGTAAATTGCATAGAAACTGGTTTATATT
>CAJBKH010000056.1 GCA_903953615.1 uncultured Bacteroidota bacterium | reverse complement strand
TCATTGGCAACACCCAAAACATATTTTAAATCAGCACTTCCATCCTCATCGGGTGGTGTACCTACAGCAATAAATGCAGCTTCGCAACCCACAATGCTTTCGGCCAAATTATTCGAAAATTGTAAACGCCCTTTTTTGAAATTGCGCTCCACCATTTCTTCAAGTCCTGGCTCATAGATTGGCAATATGCCCTTTTTTAAATTTTCTATTTTGTTAACATCGATGTCGATGCAAACTACATTGATACCAACTTCGGCAAAGCATGTGCCTGTTACTAATCCAACGTATCCTGTTCCTACTACAGCTACTTTCATTTTATTTGTTTTGTATTGTTTTTAATTTTTAAAGCGCGTTTATTTCGATTCTTTTTTTAAACCTATTCTGCAAAATAATTAAGTACCGAATCGATAATATAATTGACTTGCGTATCATCCATATCTGTGCCAATTGGCAAACTTAACACATGGCTTGCAATTGACTCACACAAAGGCAAACTAATATTTTGCACATAGGCGTTTTGATGGTGAATTGGCATAGGGTAATAAATCATGGTTGGGATGCCCTTTTCTTGCATTGCCATTCTAAAGGCTTCAATATCCATATCGCATGTTTGCAAAGTATATTGGTGATAGACATGGGTCGTATTTTTTGCTACTATTGGTGGCATCAAATGCTTGTGACCACTAAATGCTTCTGTATAGCGCGCTGCTACTGATTGACGCTCGGCATTAAATGCATTTAAATATTGTAATTTAACGCCTAGTATGGCCGCTTGTATTGTATCCAAACGCGAGTTAACACCAATGGCATCGTGAATATATTTTACCTTCTGTCCATGGTTGGCAATCATTTGAACACGCTCAGCCAAAGCATCGTTATTTGAAATAACGGCACCACCATCACCATAACAACCTAAATTTTTTGATGGAAAAAATGAAGTGGTGGCTAGATGACCAATGGTTCCAGATTTACAGGTTCTACCATCTGAAAAAGTATATTCTGCTCCTATGGATTGGGCGTTATCCTCAATGACATAGAGATTATGTTTTTCGGCAATGGCCATGATGGTTTCCATATCTGCACACTGACCGAATAGATGCACGGGCACGATGGCCTTGGTATTAGTTGTGATGTGCTTCTCTATCTCTAAAGGATTTAAATTAAAGGTATGTGGATGAACCTCGGCATAAACAGGTTTTAAATTTAATAACAAACAAGCTTCAGCCACGGCAATGTATGAAAAGCCAGGTGTTATTATTTCAGAGCCTTCTGGCAAATCTAAGGCCATTAGGGCAATCTGAAGGGCATCTGTTCCATTGGCGCAAGGTATGACATGCTTTATGCTTAGATAACTTGCTAAATCTTTAGAAAACTGCTTAACTGGCGCACCATTGATGTAATTGGCTTGGTTTAATACGGTTTGAATCGCTGGGTCAATTTCTGCCTTTAAGCGCTGATACTGACTTGACAAATCAACCATTTGTATGGGTTTCATTTTTGCTTTAATTTCAACTTTGCGGCAAATATAATCATTGATTATGATATTTATGTCAGCATATTTTCTAATGGAAAAAGCAGTAATTTTGTTTTATATTTGCGGTATTGTGTTAAAATTTTATTCATTTACGTTTTGTTTTTTATTTGTTTCAACTTGTCTTTTTGCCCAAGATACCGCCAAAAGACAAGTAAAACCTGAGTACCGAAACATTGTTCAAATTACCTTAAATTATGCTAGACATGCCCCTATGGGTACCATGAAAGAGCGATTCGGGGCAAGCAACTCCTATGGCATTGGCACTGGCTATAAATTTGGGCACAATTGGCAAGTCAATGCTGGTCTCGACCTTATGTTCGGGGGCAAAGTAAAAGAGAATAACATGTTCGATAGCATTACAGGCGCAAGTCGAAGCATGATAGATGCCAATGGCAACCTTGCAGTCGTTCGACTTTACGAAAGGGGTTATATGTTTCATTTTGATTTTGGAAAGATTATTCAAATGGACCGCATTCACAAAAATTCAGGACTATTGTTTACAGGCGGTGTTGGTATGATGTCGCATAAAATCAAATTTCAATTTACAAGAAATATTACGCCTCAGCTTGAAAATGGGATTTATAAAGGCTATGACAGAATGAGCAATGGCTTAATGTTAAGAGGATTTGCCGGCTACCAAAGAATGGAACCCGATGAATTGTTTAGTTTTTACGCCGGTATCGAATACATGAGAGGTTACACAAGAAGCCGTCGTTCATTGAACTACGATACCAGATTACCCGATAACAGATTGCGAAATGACATTTTAATTGGCATTAAAGCTGGTGTAATTTTTACAATCAATGGTCGCAAAGCTGGCGAGAAAAAAGGGGAAGAAGAAAAATTTTACCAATAAAAAACAGGAATGCGCCACCTCTATTTTATTACCATAAAATTAGTCGAATGGCTACTTCCAATTTTTGTTCTACTGATTAATAAGCCTAAACTAAAATTATTTTCAGAAGGCCGAAAACAAACCCTCAAAAACCCCAATTTACCAACCCACGAAAAGCGTTACTGGTTTCATTGTGCAAGTCTAGGCGAATTTGAGCAAGCCCGCCCTGTAATCGAAAGCCTCAAGCACAAAGACCCAACGATTTCCATTGTTATTACCTTCTTTTCGCCTTCGGGTTACGAACTTAGAAAAGGCTATCCCCTTGCCGATGCTGTCTTTTATTTGCCTTTGGATACCCCTGCTAATGCAATAAAAATTATTACTAAAATAAAGCCTACCAAAGTAGTTTTTGTTAAATATGAAATATGGTATTTTTTATTGAAAGCGCTTTTCACAAAAGGCATCCCAGTGTATTTGATATCCGCTAACTTCCGCTCGAATCAACGCATATTTGGTTTCTTTGGCAATTGGTTGTTTCAATTATTGCCGCAATACAAACACATCTTTTTACAAAACCAAGTTGCCTATGACTTACTAAAAAGAAAGGGGCTAAAAAACATTAGCATTAGTGGCGATAACCGTTTCGACCGTGTGATCGACAATGCACAACAGGTCAAAAAAAATGAAATAATCGAAAAATTTAAAGCGCATCAACCGCTGCTCATACTGGGTAGCAGCTGGCCAAAAGAAGAAGCCATCCTTTTTGAATATCTAGAAGCATATCCAAAACCAGCTTTCAAAATTATTATTGCTCCGCATGATATCAGTGTAAGCCATATTGACGAGATTGTGAAAAAAATCAAAACCTACCAACCACAATTATATACTAATTACGATGCTAATAAAACAGAAAACATCCTAATTCTCAATACAATTGGTCATTTAGCAAGTGCCTATTATTATGCAAACATGGCCTTTATTGGCGGTGGCTTTACAGGTCAATTGCACAATATTCTAGAACCACTGTCTTTTGGAGTGCCTGTAGTAGCTGGCCCCAATCACTCAAAATTTCCAGAAGCCGATTTGGCAACTACAAAGGGTGTCTTTTTCAATGTTTCTAATGCCCGTGAATTTGAAATAGCCATCCAAAAAATAATGAGTAATGATTTAAAAAACAAAGCCATCGATTTTATTAATTCAAGTTCGGGCGCTACTGCTTTGGTAGTGAATACGATTATTTAAATCAACTTGGTTTATGACATTTATCCTATAAAATTATTTAAAACTCCAATTTATAAGATTACCTTTGCAACATTAAATTATCAACTTAATAAGGCTAAATTTTAGAATTGAACCGGTGAGAAGATTAAGAGCAGAGAATTTAACTTATTAGTATGTCCATTCACAATATTCGCTTAGAAGTAATGCAGACGATTGAGCAATCGATGCCTGAGTTACTAAACCAATACCTCAAACCAATTGAAGAAAATTGGCAACCAGCCGATCTTTTGCCAGATGCTAACAGTCCAGAATTTTTCGAAGAAATCAGAGAAATTCAAGAACTTTCTAAGGAAATGGGTTACGACCTATGGGCCGTATTAATTGGTGATACCATTACCGAAGAAGCCTTGCCAACCTACGAATCGTGGTTAATGTCTGTTGATGGTGTCGACAATGAGGGCAGAAATGGTTGGTCGCAATGGGTGCGCAGCTGGACTGCCGAAGAAAACCGCCATGGTGATTTATTAAACAAGTACCTTTATCTATCGGGCCGTGTTAACATGCGCGAAATGGAAATATCAACGCAATATTTAATCAGCGATGGTTTTGACATTGGCACTGGAAGAGACCCTTATAAGAATTTTATATATACCAGTTTTCAAGAACTGGCCACCAATATTTCGCATAGAAGAGTTGGTACCTTGGCTAAAAAAACTGGCAATATTAGACTCTCTAAAATTTGTGGTTTAATATCTGCAGAT
>CAJBKH010000055.1 GCA_903953615.1 uncultured Bacteroidota bacterium | reverse complement strand
CTGCTTTGTAGCCCAGGTGTTTCAATGGGGTATAAGCCAAATCGAAATGCACACCTTCTACTAACATATCGGTGCTTAAGAGGGTGTAATTATCGCCATTCTCAATCACTGCAGCATCATCGCCAATGCCTTTTACAGTGCTTTGATTGTGTATTTTTACACTTTTGGCAAGGTGGTCGATTAAACCAAACTCGCCCAATTCACCCAATTCGGTTCTACCTTTATTTTCGAACATGTTTTTTATTTTTGATTATCTCTCCACTCATACACCCAACCACTTTGAATCATTTCCAAATGGCCTTCATTGCACTCTTCTTTGGTGCCTTTAAAGTTGGGAATTTCGAGTATCCATTGCATCAGTTCCGTAAAACGAACTCTGTAAATTTTTGATTCCGTAAAATCATCACCAAAGCGCTCGTAAAGGGCCATGGATATGTCTTCGTGGTCTTTCCAGTAAATAGGAAGTTGGAAATGGGTCATGCTTGTATTGTATTTGAAATTGATACTTTATTTTGCCAAAAGGGCATAATAAATACCAACTGCAAAACTAATCTATTTTTTTCATTCAAACGCTTAGCAATTGTAGGGTCTATTTTACTTTTAAAGTAGCACTCGTTGAATGGGCGGAATACTCAGGCGCATACATACATTGTGCTGTGGCCAATCCCATATTAAAATTACCAGCCTGCTCTACTTTCAATGTGTAGTTGATTTGATAAATGCCTTTTGCCATATAATCAACAAAGAAATTTGTACTAGCATCCTTGGTGACTTGATAATAACCCAAACTATTCTGCCATTTGTATTCGCTTATCACATCAACAGGCTCGGTGCCACTCGCTCTTAAATCTTTAATATGCACAAACTCCATGTTGCGGTCGCAGCGAATTTGCAATGAAACCTCAATCAAATCGCCTACTTGCACTTGACCATCTGTTATCAGTACTTTTTTGTCGCCCGTTTCGGTATGTACTATTTTGTAAATCTGTTTGACAATAGTGAATTGGTTTTGAGGGTTGGAAGGTACTTTATCCATTTGCTCAAAATACTGCCAATAAATAGCCCCATAGGCAAAATCGTTGGTAGTTGCGCTCACTTGGATGTTGGCGCTATTGTTTGATATACTTTCTTTGGGTACGTTTTGTCTGAAATAGCCTGTGCCTGCATCTACCGATTCTGGCTTTACGAGCGCATTATTGATACTCACACCCACTTGCTGCTGGTTGTTTAACAAGCCACCATTCATTAATAATGAATAACAAGCATCGGCAGTACTTCTGGTACTCGCCCAATGGCTGGTTTGTTTTTGTCTTAACAACCAAATTTGTTGTTCTTGAATGCTCTCTTTTTCTGAACCGTAGGTGGCAAAAAATTCTATGATGGCTGCTTGTGTTTCAATCGGTGCTTCATGCCAGTAATAGCCACCTTTATTAGCAGCCCAATACATCCCCATTTCTTCTGTTTTTCGCGAAGTTTCTACAAATGATTTCAATATCCATGCAGGCACATCTGAGCTTGGTTTAAGTGTTTTTAAAGCAGTGGCCAATTGTGCGCGGTTCATTAATCCATTATTGACCCATGTTTTTTCTCCATTGTCTACAAAATACTGAACAGTTGTATCATTAATAGCTAAACCAATGTTAGGGAAAAAACTTTTACAGTAAAGGTATTGAAGATTATTAGGTAAAAAACCAAGCAATTCTTTTTTGCTGTGGTAGTATTTATAGTCGCGTTCGGCTTCTCTATCAAGGTAGTTCATGGCATTCATTATCATCTCCTCATAAGCTTTAATATCAACGCCCATTTTTTTCATTTTTCCAAATCCAATGACAATGGTTTGTGTTATATAGGAGTTGCCTTGCATGCCCGCAAACCAACCAAATGAACCGTCACCTAACTGCATTTGTTTTAATTTTTCAAAAGCATTTTGCAACTCTTCATTCATTTTTTCTTGATTGAACAATGCACCGAGTTTTTGCATGCGCTCTGTTTCTGTATTCGCCTCGGCAAGCCAAGGTGTTTCTTCAATCACAGTGGATTTTAAGTCTTGGTTCTGAAGCAATTTACTTTGTAAGCCTTTGCCATCTTCTGCTTGACGCTGCCAGGTGGCGTATACTTTTTTGATTGCTGGGTTACTGTTGGCTAAGTAGGTGCCAATGCTATTGGCATACAAACGCGTAAAGGTTTGCTCTGCACATTCATTGGGAAACTCCATCATATACGGCAATGCTTGAACGGCATACCAAGCAGGATTACTGCTCATTTCTACCGTTAATTTTTCGTGTTGTAATGTGGTACTTGTATTGTTTTTTAAATTTTTAAATTCTAAGTTTTGAGTCCCTTGTTTTCGAATGGTAATTGGCAAGCTTTCTGTAATTAATTGGCGATTGCTCAATACAGGAATTGTATGCTGTTCGCCATCGGAATAGGCACCTGAACTGGCTGTAAAGGCAAGGGTTACAACGCCTGTATAATTGGGAATTTGTAATGCAAAACTCACTGGCACACTGCCATTGGCAGGCACAGTTATTATTTGTTCTTGCGCATTGGTACTCCATTTTAATGGCAATCCCGTGCTTTCATCTACCAAAGTAAAATTCACTTTCGACTGAATGACAGTAGTGGTGGTATTTACTATTTTCGAAACAATGGTAATGGCATCACCCTCTCTTAAGAACCTTGGTACATTGGGTTGCACCATTACTTTTTTACTGGCGGTAATGCTCTGTGTTAAATAGCCAGTTTGCAAGGTGGTACTGTGCGAAAGCATGCGCATTTTCCATTGGGTAAGCGCCTCCGGCATGGTAAATTCTAAACTGATTTCTCCTTTTTTATTGGCGTATAAATGTGGGTAGAAGAACACCGTCTCATTGAAATTTTTACGAATGTTAGCAGTAATTTTTTCACTTGATGGATTCGACTTATCATTAACATCATCTTCTATTGTATAAGTACCTGCAGCAATCCCATCACGATAATTTTCAATTGAACCATTGGATCCAGAATTTAAGGTTACTTGATATTTAGCATTTGCAAAATTATGACTAACACTAGCATTGCCAACATGAATTCTACTGAATAATTGTCGACCTTGCCCAGCACCATCCCCAAATTCCCAGGTCCAATTGTTTTCATTGTAAAGAATTAAACGAGGTATTATCAATTCAGGAGGATATATGGTCCATCCTGAATTTTCGTATTTGATATTGAATTCCTTGCCTTCAATGCTGCTGTTTATATCACTGTATGAATAATACATATCAAAAGGGTTCAATGCCCAATCAGGATTTGGGTATAACGCATCTAATGACTGGTCATACATTGAGGCAACCGATTCCATGGCTGCTTTTTCGGCCTTTGGACCTTTAAGTTTTACAATCCATTTTTCTTTGGCCCCAGGTTCTGTATTGTCTCTAAAACTACTAAGTGTTATACTCAATTCTTTATTACTATAT
>CAJBKH010000054.1 GCA_903953615.1 uncultured Bacteroidota bacterium | reverse complement strand
CGATGTGTATTTTTCGGTAGGAGCTTTGGCCATGTTGCTCATTGCCAGCAATAAAAGTGGACAGCGCCTAGGCGATATTATTTCGGGCACCACGGTGATTAAAAAGAAAAACGATTATGCCTTCCGTTTGCGCGATATCTTAGAATTGAACACCAAGAATAAGGACGATTATCAATTCGATTATCCAAATGCCAATGTGTTGAACGAAAAAGATGTGATCCTTATTAAGAACACCTTGTATCGTTTAAAACAATACAACAATGCCTCGCACCGAGATACTTTAAATGAGTTGGTAGACAAGGTAATGGAGACCTTGGGCCTCGACCTTAGATTTTATACCGAAGACCAGAAAGTACGCTTTTTAAACAAAGTCGTTTCCGAATACATCATCTTAACACGTTAAAAATAACATGCATTTATACACCATTAATACCGGCCATTTTAAATTAGACGGAGGCGCTATGTTTGGCGTTGTACCCAAAAGTATTTGGCAAAACATCAATCCTGCAGATGCCAATAACATGTGCAGTTGGGCCATGCGTTGTTTGTTGATAGAAGATGGCAATCGCTTAATCTTAATAGACAATGGCATTGGGAATAAACAGAGCGAAAAATTCTTTGGCTTTTATTATTTGCATGGCTCGGATTCCCTCGATCAATCTTTGAACAATTTGGGTTTTACCCGCGATGATATAACCGATGTGGTGCTTACCCATTTGCACTTCGACCATTGTGGTGGCAGTATAGAATGGAACAGCGATAGAACCAAATACAAAACAGCTTTTAAGAACGCCACTTATTGGAGCAACGAGGAACATTGGCAACATTCCTTGAACTCGAACCCAAGAGAGAAAGCCAGTTTCTTAACCGAGAACATTGTACCGATTCAAGAAAGTGGGCAATTGAAATTTGTGAAAAATCCTAAAGAGATAGCACCTTTTATCAATTTAAGAACCGTGTGTGGCCATACCGAAGCCATGATGTTGCCAGAGATAAATTACAAGGGACAAACCATTGTGTTCTGTGCCGATTTAATTCCATCGGTAGGGCATTTGCCAATGAATTATGTAATGGCTTACGATATCAAACCATTGGAGAGCATGGTAGATAAAAAAATATTTTTAGACGATGCCTTGGCCAATAATTATATTCTATTTTTTGAACACGACAATGTGAATGAATGCTGCACCGTTCAGAAAAACGAGCGTGGGCAGTTTGCTGTGAAGGATATGTTCGATTTGAAATTGATTGTATAATTTCAGTGTTCTCAGAAACATTGTAGGACCTTGGTCTTTTTTATTCTATTACTAAAACCTTAACTTTGATTAATGAAAGGCTCGCACAAGATATTATTAGCGGTACTATTTGTGGCAATGCTTGCGAGCAGTGGGTGCAAACCTAAGGATTGTAATAAGGATGGGACTTGTGCTGAGGAGTATTATCTTGGTAAATTCGGTGAAGTAAAGGATTATTTGTGGGCATTAGATAGCAGTTATTGGATATATAAAAATTCTAAAACGGGTGAACTAGATACTCAAACATGTTTAGGTTTTTCTTACTATACAGTTAAAGTTAGAGGGACTTTAAATTATTCTAAATATAAGGTTTATGAGTATGATAAAATAAGCAGGACTCTTTACAGTACTTATTATAAAACAAGTATAGTTGATAAAACCGGGGACCATTTCCCAGATTCTAGAGAGAATCATATTAATGATGTTATATTAAATAGAAAAGTATATGGAGTGGGCGAGGCAGACGTGTTTTTCAATCCATTTGAACTAGGTTTAGGGTCTGGGGATGGTTCATCTTATACTAGTTTTATTGGACTTGATTCTACCTTAATAATCCAAGGCAAAACTTATTATTCAGTTGCTAAATTTGATATTGATTTTGATTACACTTGGGATGATATCAATTATACTGGAGGCGTTTTTTATTGGGCCAAAGATGTCGGTATAATAAAACACACCCATAAGGTTGGTAACTATTCTTGGGAACTCATCGACTATAATATCATCAAATAGGGTGCGCGTTTAATGCGCTCGTATTTGTAATTTTATTGTCACATTTCAAAATTCACCATGCACTTTGGTGGTATGTTCATTTCAATTTGATTAGACAGCCTCTATGCTAAACCGCACTAAATCAAGTAGAGCAAGTCGCTGTATGCTTATTTCTCCTTTTCAATTGCTAAACCAAATATTAAACAATCATACAAGCATTACATAATCTTTTAAAAATTTTATATATTTGTTAAACCAACTATTTTTAATATGCATAAACTTGTATCCTTTTTTACCCTTACACTTTGTTTTAAATTATTCTCTCAACAAGCCAATGTCAATCCCCAACTCGACATTCAAATGGTCAATAAAAACAATCAGTTGCCTTCATTCATTGTGTTCTCGAATGCCGCTGTAGCAGCGCCCACTAGCGCTACCATTAGCGATTGGTTTCGCAGCAATTTAGGCGCCAATGCCGAATTTAAATTAATGCCCTTGGGCACACAATTGGATATTGCCGGCAACACCCATACACGCTACCGCCAGTATTGCCAACAGCTGCCAGTCGACGGTAGCATGGTGATTACACATACTAAAAACGGTGCTATGAGCAGTTTAAATGGTACATATTATCCCACTTTAAATATTAATACCAATCCCGCTTTGCCCGAAACCGAAGCGCTAAACAAAGCCATGGCATTGTATAGCAATGCTGTTTTTGCTTGGCAAAATCCAGAGGCCGAGCAAATGCTAAAAGCCATAGAACACAATCCAATGGCCACTTATTTTCCGAAAGCAGAGTTGGTTGTTTTTGGTAAAAACTTTTCGCAACAACCCGAAGATTTTCGATTGGCTTATAAATTTAATATCTATACGACGGCACCGCTCTCTAAACAATATGTTTACATCGATGCCACGAATGGAGAATTACTTGGAACCGAAGAACTTATTCATACCACCGAAGTAAAAGGCTTGGCACAAACTAATTTTCATGGTATGCAAAGTATTCAATGCGACAGCTTGGCCCCCGATTCTTTTATTTTAAGAGAATTTGGCAGGGGCAATGGTATCGAAACCTTGAATGCGCAAAGGGGCAATCGCCTCGATTCATCCATCGCCTTTATCAGCACTTCTAGCAATTGGATGTTGAACAATGCCAATAAAGACGAGGTAGCCCTAGATGTGCATTGGGGTTTAGAAAAAACCTATGATTATTTTCAAGAAAAATTGTTGCGCAATAGCATCAACGATTCGGGTTACAAACTCACGGCCTTGGTGCATGTAAATAACAAATACAACAATGCTTATTGGGACGGGCAGTTTGTGAATTTCGGAGATGGCGATGGTACAAAATACAGACCTTTTACGGCCGTTGATATTTGCGGACATGAGGTTGCGCATGGTTTGACACAAGCCACAGCGGGTCTAAGATATCGCAGTGAGTCGGGAGCCCTCAACGAATCTTACTCAGATATTTTCGGGAAATGTGTCGAATACTATGCTTTGCCTGATAGTTTTACTTGGAT
>CAJBKH010000053.1 GCA_903953615.1 uncultured Bacteroidota bacterium | reverse complement strand
ATCCAAAGGCCAAATTACCCCTGTATACATTTCTGCCTATATGTGGGTTTGTGTGTACATAGTTAGAATGAGCTATTATTATGGAATTTGTCGGTTTAAATTTTACATCTTTATGAAAATCTGTACATTCATCAAGTATGCAATTCTTACCTGAGCTTGATTGACTGATACATCCTCCTCTTGTTCTATATCTTATTTTGGTTTTAACATTTATCCAAGGTTGTGCATTCATTTTTTTACAAACTTCATCCTTAATTTTATCAATTTCTTCATCAGACCTCGCGTACACATCATAGGTGGTTTCTGTTAAATGAAGCATCATTTTATCTACTAATTCTTTTACCCAAGCATGTATGTTTTTTTTGGGTTAATGTTTTATGACACCCCCTCCATCAACATAATCTGGCTCCACTTCTACGTCACTATCAACAAATTTAATTACACATTTTAGTCCAAACAAAACTCCAATCAATTGGTCCATGCTCATTTCATTTCCCCTATCTGCTTTGGTTTCAGGGTCTCTATAAAATGCGTATAAATCAGTTTGCTTAGCATTAGGCTCACTTTTATTCCACCAATAATATTCCTTTATACTAGTACTATTTAATTGTGAGGAGATGTACACACCATCTTTTTTTCTATCCTTAAAATCAGGATCAATTTCTCTACCATGAGAGGCTATACCTGACATAAATTCCACCTGAGGATAATTATATAATTCGAAATATTTAATTATCGATGGATTTTCATCATCTCTGATAAAAAAACCATCAATAGCTCCTATGGAACTATTTGGTTCGAAATAAGGTTTTGACCCTTTATCAAGTCGTTCAATTGCATTGATTGCAAAATAAATTTCACTTTTAACAGCTTTCATTTCCTCACTTTCACTCTTCCCTTGATTTTTTAATAGCCAGTATTCGGATGATAAAACACCTAAGTACTCTGCAAAGTAATAGGTAACGTCTCCACCAACATTTAACATTCCCTTAAACCCTCCCGATGCATTTGGAATTACAGCACCACTATTATCTAGCGGAACAACATCAGCACCAGTGCCTAATCTTATGTCGCTAAAAGGCAAACCTTGACCATTCTCCTTACCAATACTTGAGAAATATTTTCTGAAATTTTCCCTGTAAGTCCAATAGCGATTATGCAACTCAATATCAGTTGTTGTTTGAGCGTTTAATTTCATACTACCTAGAAACAGGAGGTATAAAACAAAAAGTATTGAACTTAATTTCATATTATTTGATTATATTGTATTCTATTAATTCCCATGAATAGTTTTCAGATTTATTCCATCTTTTTATCAAGCCTACATCTTTAGCCCAGTAATAAACCGCATTGGGATAACTTGCAAAATTATACCAAATGTCATCTTGGTCAATATCAAATTTGGCAACATTATAATAGGTTTTACCTTGGACAATTAAGGTGCTGTCTAAGCCTATGCAAGTGGTTACATTACTTCCAGTACCATAATTTTCATTTTCTACAAATGGATAAAAATATGCACCAATTGTTCCTATTTTAGAGGAATTTCTTATCAAAATAGTCCTTTCAATGCCGAAACTAATTGCATCAGGATTGTATCCTGAGGTGTTGTCATAATAATTACAATCATTAAAAGAGCTACTGATAGTTCTCGACATTTGTTCATATCGAACTGTAATGTGTTTTGTGTTATTAAAACTACCTTTTTTAACTATATTATCCAGCAAATATGCTTCACAAACTTGTGTGTCTAAATCGCCAGTTTTAGTGTTTTTATATATCCAATAACTTCCTTTATTAAAGCATAAATAGTTTTTTGCTTCGCCAAGTGGATAGACTCTATTATCTGCTGCACAGCTACCATCCTTATGGCAATCTTTAGGTTTGCATCCAAAATTGGATAATATTAAGTACACGAGAATCAATAATATTTTATTATAACTACATTTCATATTCCAAATTTAAGTTTAATATTCATTACTAAAAAGTAAGTAATAGAAATCAAGTAAAAGTAACATTCAATTATTAAGACGTGAATCTTAATTCAGCACTATATGGTCGTCAATTCAATTTTGAATTAAAGACAGAATCTAACTTAGAAAAAATGAATTGAGGTAAAATTATCTAGCATTAAATGCCAAACAGAAATGTACAAAACAAACAACTATAATATCTCCATTTTTGAGGTTAAGGAAATTTTTAAAGAACTTATTTGCTGTACAGGTTCAAATGTAGGGGCATAATTTAATTTTCAAATATAATTTATGGTCTGCACGTTTATGTATTTATAATTCAGTAGAATAAAGTTTGGTGTAATTGTTGATAAAGCTAGCGATTTTTGCAACTGAAGAGATGGTTAATTACCATCGGAATACCAACTGCCTGCTTTTTTCACAACAGATAATTTATCTATTGCACTCACGAGCCTATTGCCAACTGCTTGGTCATCCTGAGCTTGTCCGATAGCTATCGGACGAAGGGTGCCAACTTTTTCCAGCAGATAATTTATCTATTACACCTCCTCCCCTATTCCCTAGTTCCTATTCCCTAAGTCCTATTGCCCCTTCCCCTACTCCCCCAATAACCAATAACAATTAACCCATTAACGCTCACCCAAGTTGGGTTGCTAATTCTCCCAAATAAGGTTACCTTTGCACCACTTTTTACGAATATGAGCATGCAGAAATTATTAGATAAATTTGAAAACAAACGCCCTGAAATTGTTTTCGAATGGAAAGACAGCGAAACTGAAGCAGAAGGCTGGATTGTGATCAACTCATTGCGCAATGGCGCTGCTGGCGGTGGAACTCGTATGCGCAAAGGTTTAGATAAACGCGAAGTAGAAAGTTTGGCCAAAACCATGGAAATTAAATTCTCTGTTTGCGGTCCCCCAATTGGTGGTGCCAAGTCTGGTATTAATTTCGATCCTAACGACCCGCGCAAAGCAGGTGTTTTGAAACGTTGGTACAAAGCCGTTCACCCTATCCTTTCTTCTTATTACGGCACTGGTGGCGACTTAAATGTAGACGAGATACACGAAGTAATTCCTATGACTGCTGCCAATGGTTTATTGCACCCTCAAGAAGGTATTGTGAATGGGCACTTACACTATTCATCTGAAGAAAAATTAAAAAGCATTAGTCGCCTACAAAAAGGTGTGCTATTACCTATAGAAGACGAGCGCTTTACCCCTAGCGTTGCAAAAAATTACACCATTGCCGATATGATTACTGGCTGGGGTGTGGCCGAAGCTGTAAGACATTATTATGAATTATGGGGCGGTAATATGAGTGGTAAATACGCTGTTATTCAAGGTTGGGGTAATGTGGCTGCTGCTGCGGCTTTCTACCTTTCTAAAAATGGTGTTTTAATTACTGGTATCATCGATAGACAAGGTGGCCTTATCAACGAAAAAGGATTTACCTACGAAGAAATAAAAGACCTTTTCCTCAACAGAAAAGGCAATGAATTGTACCATCCCAACATGTTATCATTCGAAGAAGTGAATGCTAAAATTTGGGACTTGCCAATGGAAATATTTATCCCTGGTGCATCGAGCCGTTTGATTACACAAAACCAAGCTGAGCGTATGATTGCTACAGGTGTTGAAGTAGTAAGCTGTGGCGCCAATGTACCTTTTGCAGATAAAGAAATTTTCATGGGCCCTATCTCCACTTACATGGACGAAAACACCGCGGTAATTCCTGATTTCGTAGCGAATTGCGGCATGGCCCGTGTGTTTGGCTACCTAATGAAGCACGGAGCTGAAGTGAATGATTTGGCCATTTTAAAAGATGTGTCGACCATTATTAAACAAGCCATGATGCGCATCCACCAATTCAATCCTAAGAACACTGGCTTAAGTGCTAAAGGCTTAGAGTTGAGTTTAACCGACTTGGTGAACACTGCTGCTGTGAGCATGTAATTCATAACTTTTCACTAAAAGGTTTTAACAAGCCCTTTTTAAAACCTAAAGCAAAAAGCCCATTGAAAAAATTAAGATTAAAGGATATCATTATCTACGAAGATGAGTCGGTGTTGGCCATCAATAAGCCTGCCCATATCTCTTCGCTCCACGAGCGCTTCGACTCCGAGCAAGATTCCATTATCCAATTGGTGAAAGCCGAGAACGAAAACTATAGCCTTTGTCATCGCATCGATAGAGAAACGTCGGGCGTCCTTTTAATTTCCAAAAATGCCGAATCGTATCGACACATTGCTATGCAATTCGAGAAGCGCACGGTTCAAAAAGAATACCACGCCATAGTATCTGCGTCTGTTAGTCTCGATCATTTAAACATCGATTTGCCTTTGTATACCGACAGTAAAAGACGTACACAAGTATCGAAAGCAAAGGGCAAAGAATCCTTAACCACTATAACTACTTTTAAACAGTATAAACATTTCACCATCCTCAGTTGCAAACCGCATACAGGGCGTTTACACCAAATTAGGGTGCATGCGGCTTCGCAGAATTTACCATTGGTATGCGATGAATTGTATGGTGGTAAAATTCCATACTTAAATGAAGTAAAAAAGAAAGTGCATTTGGGTAAAGATGAAGAGAAAAAAGCCATGATGAAACGTGTGGCCTTGCATGCCTATAGTATTCAATTTAACAGTATGGCGAAGGGTGATATTAGTATTACTGCGCCCTATCCAGATGATTTTGCGGTAATGGTAAAATTGTTGGAGAAATATGATATGCTTGGTGAATAGATATTCCCAATCAAATTCATTTAACTAGTTCAAATCTCCTAAGCTTTCTCAATCCTTGCATTAAACGTAGTTGAAAAACTTTTAACGAAACATTCTCTCTCTCTTTTCTTCCTACTTTTTGTTTGGGCAAAAAGTAGGCAAAAAGCCCACCACGAATGAGAAATTTTCATTTTTCTTCTCGCGCAGGCCCGCCCTTCATCGCTGAAAAATAAAAATTTCACACCATTACTTCCTTCGGTCGTGAAAGGAGTCCGTGGACTCAACCCGCATGTTGGTGCAATGAATTGAAGTTTGTTTTTCATTTTCAAAATGTAAAATTAAACTTATAGGAATGATTAAATTTCTATCTATTGTGAGTTAATCCACAAGGCTAGCATAGCAATAACGGACCCCCCAAGTAAAAACCATTTTAAACTTTTGTGTTTATTGCTGTACTCCATTTGTAAATTATTTTTGGTCACCAATACATTGGGAATATCTTCTACCAATTGGATATTGATATCATAAATCATGAGGGTGCGTTTCTTTTTCCCTTGTTGTTTACCAGGGCTCCACTCAGGCATACGACTTACAATGTCTACCACAGCACCAGCCAATTGTTGGTTCGAGGCACTCAGTATTTCAAAATCGCTCAAATTGCCATTGCGTTCTACATAAAAAGAGAAGCGCACATTATCGGTGTAGTTACTTAAAAAAGGACCTACAATGCGCATGTTAAAATTGTTTTCAATATAGCGGTAAAAATCATCGGGATGCTTGCCAAAAGAAGGGGCGCGTGTAATGGTATCTTCGGGCGCAATATAGGTAGCGGTATCGCTGCTTGCACCTCTAAAAACTTCTACTTGTGCAAATGCTGTACTTGCTACGGAAAGAAAAAAAATCAAGAACCCCAGATGGTAACGCATGCTCTATTCCTTGGTAAACAATGTAGTTCTATAACCTTCGATTTTTAAAATATAGATACCTGCTGCCAACTGCGACACCTCTAACTGTGCAATTTGATTTTGCACCATAAGGTTTTGAGAGGCTACCAACACACCACTTAAACTGTATACATTGGCGAATATAGAACCATTGCTATTTGGCAAAGCTATGTTTAAATATTGTTGTGTAGGATTTGGATACACTGTCAACACAGGCAAGGTTTGCAAAACTTTTATACCACTCACCGCTACAACGATGGTGTACTCTGTAGAATCTTTACAACCATTTAACAAACTGGTTAAAATTAATTTCAACTTATAAGTGCCCGGATTGATGTACTTGTGCGTAACGGCAGAATTAGTACTTTTAATGCCATCACCGAAATCCCATAAAACCGAGCAACCGCCTGCGTTAATTGGCGAAACTTTCACTCTTTGGTTGGTGAGTATATCGTAATTAAATCCACTGAATGGCGAAGGTTTTACCAAGGGTACTACCAATTGCTTAGGACCATAACATCCTGCATATTCTGGTTGTCCATAAAAAGATTTACCACCATTTAAAACAGCTGTTTGATAGGTAAGGCCTTTGCCTAATTCAACCGAAGATGTATCGTATTCGTACCAATGAATAGTACCTGGTCCTACCAATTTACTTTTTAAGGTTGCTTTATTTTTTGCACAAATGGTGTCGCCCCATAATTTTACAACTGTAGGGTAGGTATTCACAATGCCTTTAACTGTGGTGCGACTGGTGCTCTTGCAAATGCTGCTATTGGTTTCCACATAATAGGTATTTGTTGCAGCAGCTTTTGCTGTATATTTTAAACCATCCACTAATAAACTCCCTGCACTCGCAGCATCGTACCAATGGGCTTCACCAAAAGAAATCTCAACACTTAAACGCAAAGAATCGCCTTTACAAATGGTATCGGTCTTGAATTTCGAAATGCGTGGATAATCTTCAACGGTTACCTCAACAGGCTCGCGGGTACTACCACACACACCATTGTAAGCATCGGCATAAATGGTTTTAACTTCTCTTTTTGTAGGCGAAAAATAAAACACTGGACCAGTCGTAATACTGCTGCCACCTGAAGCCGCATTGAACCAACGGATGGTTAAACCAGAACCTGCACTGGCATTCAATTGCAATACTGAAGTGCTGGCTAAGCAAATAGTAGTATCATTTGTAAGGGTCGGAGCGCTTGGTGCAAAACTAGACCCCACCAATGCACTTACTTTAATACGAGGGCCTAATACACAACCCAAATTATTGGATTGAATAAAGAAGAAAGTATCGCGTGTTAAAACAGGGGTTTGATAAACATTGCCTTTGAATAATAAGGTAGAAGAACTAGCAGTTTCGAACCATTCGATGGCGCCTAATTCCGTATAGCCCTTAAGGTTGGCTTTAGAGCCCGAACAAATGGAATCGTTCAAGGCGGTTAATGTGGTTGGATAGGCATTCACATTTAATATAACCTCCCTACGGCCTGTTACACAACCATTGTTATTGCCTCTCACATAAACAGTATCGGTTGCAGTAATGCCCGTCCTTACCAAAGTGGTACCTTTGTAAAACGGGGTTGGATCGTTTACTTTCTTAAACCATTCGTACACGGCACCTGTATCGGCATTGGAAACTTTGTGGGTAACAGAATTCCCAACACAAGCATTTACCGGACCACTTACCGAAGGGAAATCTGGTTTGTAATACAACCACTTTTCGGTGGTATCTGTGCAGCCATATTCCATGCCTCTATAGCCATAAATGGTGGAGATTAATTGTACTTTGTAATTTTGTTTTACACTGTATTTTACTTGATGATCAACAGAATAAGTATAACCAAAATTATTACCTGCATTCCACCAATTACAATAGTATCCAAGATTGTATAATAAATAGCGGTTGTATATCCTGCTACCCAACATACTGCTGTTGGCTGCATTAATAAATTTTACAGTGTCAATTAAATTATAGCATTGCGACTTAATCGCATAATCGGTTGCAAATTTATAGCTCACATGTGGATGTAATAAAATATCTGCATTAAATGAAACACCAGCAATGTTCAAATTCTTACCATTGTACCATTGACCGCTGATAGAGCCACAATTTAAATTCTCTTTTTTGCCATCACCAGCTGAATAACTATTGGTAACAATACCTGCATTCAAACTTGCACTATCTGTTTCTACTGTTAAAATATACGCACTGTCTAATACTATCGGAGTAAACGAAGCATGTTTTTCTATTTTTGCAAGCACCCCGCCAGCAAATACTGAGTCGATGGTGATTGTATCACTCCTCAAAGGCGAACCCTTTGGTAAACTATCTTTACCTGCTTTGTAAACATTACAAATCAAGTTCATTTTTTTCTTAGTAGGTGGACTAGATACAAAAGCATAAAAAGAAAATCCACTTAATGTAAGTGGCTTTGGTGTTGAATACAATTGACCTAAACTTCGTCCTTTTGACACAGTAATAACAAAGTAGGCTGAGCCTTTGTAACGCGGATATTCAATGGTATCGTTATCGCATTGTTGCGGATTTTGAGCACTGCGTTTTACACCACCTGTATTCAGGTTATAACTTGCTTTACTTTTGTTGTCAATAATTTTGTGGCTAGTGCCTACCAACTGACTGAAGACTGCATTTGAACACAAAAGAAAGAGAATAAAAAAGAGTACATTTTTAAGCATATCAAAATATTTTCTAACGAATGTAGAATAATATTGTGAAATTACAAATTTATTCTTTCCATTACTTCAGCAATTGCAAGCTCGGCATCAAGCACTTGAATTCTTGTAATACAAGGACTTTCAGGGTCAACACAATCCAACTGATTGCATGGATTACAGGTCAATACATGGTGTAAAACCTTGCTGTTTTTACCCATCGGATAGAACACATTGGGCACACCCGGGCCGTATAAACCTAGCAAGGGCACATCGAATGCCGAGGCGATGTGCAATGGTCCACTCTCGTTGCCAACATAAAAATTTGCTTTGCTACACAAGCAAGAAAATTCAGAAAGTGAGAAGCCATTGGTAAACGAAAAACTTTTGAAATTTAACAATTCTTTGACAATTCCAATCTGGGGCTCATCCTCGCTAGTGCCCGCAAAAATTATTTCGAGTTGATATTGCGTGTGTAAAAAATTGGCAATTTGCGCAAAGCGTTCCAAAGGCCATTGTCTTAAAATCCGTCTTGCGCCCACATGCAAAATGGCAAACTTTTCTATTTGATTTTCAGAAATATAAGCATTCACATTTTTTGCTTCTTCTACATTAAAATACAAACGCGGTTTTAATGCTGTATTCAAAGATAAAACCATAGGCGCCACAACGGCTGCATTGGTCGCTATCTCGTGCAACTGCTTGCCGCGATTGGCTACCCTTACCTCGGCCCTTCCTACTCGGTATTTGGCCTTGTTAAAAAACGATTTCAACAAGGTAGACCACGTGCCACGCAGTTCTACTACCAATTGATACGATTTATTGTAAGCCGCTATGTCCGTTATAATTTCATCGATGTTTGTATCGTGTTCAATTAAACTTTTTACAAAGGGTTTGCACAACACTGTAATTTTAGCTTGGGGATAACTGATTTTTAGCAATTCGAATACATGGGTGGCAGTGGCCATGTCGCCAATCTCGTCCCACTTTACAACCAGTATGGTTTGTATGCCAGCATTGAACCCTTGTTTAAAAAACAAACGGTTCGCCAGCACATTTGCTGCGAATAAAAACTGCTCCGAACTTGGTAATTTTATTGACATGGATAGATTAATACAGAAGAAGGCACTGCATCCGTTTCGATTTTAGGCAAACGAATGGCCAAACCAAACATACCATCTGGTATGTTTTTTTCTACATAAATAAATTCAGTAATGGTGCGTTCAATATCAGGACTGCCATTGGTTAAAAACCATTGCTTATGTGCTGCTAACAAACCATCATCTTGTTCCTTATCGATGCTTGGCAAATCGGTTAATAAATGTTTAAACCCTAGGTCTTTAATTTTACGAATACCATCTACAGTAAAGAATGGCGGATTGGTGCCTGCATATTGAAAAGATAGTTTATCATCTTGATTGGGCAGTGTTCTTACCACCAAAGCAGTGGCCTGTTCCTCATTTTTAATTTCGGATAAAACAGCTTCATCGATTACAATATCATCGCCTACTTTTTTGGGTTGAATTGTAATTATTTTCGCCAATTGCACAACAGGTACTTGTACATTAAGCATGGTAAAATCTGCTGGTAATACATGCAAAGCACATTCTGTATGGGTCCCGCTTGCATGGGCATAAAAACTCATTTTTTCGCAATTCACACTGCCGCCTTTTTTAAGTGAACCTACAAAATATTCGTTTTCAAAATAAGCGAAAGTTGGATCTTCTAAATGGTAACAATTGACATTGTTTTGTTTTTTAATTCCCAATGAGATATCAAAAAACTGATTGGTTTGAAAGGCGTAATTAACACCATTAACTTCGAAAGAAATTTTCATTGCGAAGCGAAAATACTAAAATTAATGATTATTGCGTTATTTTTGAATGTTTATCAAATGTCCATGTCGCTATTTAACAACTATAGTTTAAAGCAATACCTTAAGTTTTCGCTGCTCTTAATGGCATTGGCCATCGGTCTGTTCTCCTTGTATTACACCAATACCATGGTTGAAAAACTATCCCTCGAAGAACGCAAAAAAATCAGTCAGTGGGCTGAGGCCTATGAGATGATTAACAAAGCCGATTCTATAGACGAGTTGAACATTTATCTTAAAATCATTGAGTCGAATACCACCATTCCTGTTATTTTAACCGATGCCACAGGCATATTAAACCATCGCAATTTAGATAGTAGCGCAAGTAAAAACGAAAAGGCACTGAACGCCTATTATGAGTCTATCAAAACAAAAAACGAGCCCATTAAAATAAAAATTGCCGACAACGATTACCAATATGTCTACTATGATGACTCTACTACCCTCAAACAATTGAAGCGTTATCCCTTTTATCAATTGGGCATTGTAGGTTTATTTATAGTGGTAAGTTATTTTGCTTTTAGTTACAGTCGCAAGTCGGAACAAAACCAAGTATGGGTGGGTTTAGCACGCGAAACCGCGCACCAATTGGGCACGCCTATGAGTTCTTTAATGGCCTGGGTCGACTTAATGGAACTAGACCCTTCGCATGCCAATCCAGAAACTTATACTGAAATGCGAAAAGATTTGGACCGTTTGAAAGTGATTACCGATCGTTTCTCTAAAATTGGTTCACGACCGATTTTAAAAATACATGATGTTACAGAAGTATTAGAAAATGCAATTCAATACATGCAAATTCGAAGTGCCGATACAGTCATATACGATTTCAAAGAACCGAATGAAACATGCACTGCTATTTTAAATGTTCCTTTGTTCGAATGGGTGATCGAAAATTTGTGCAAAAACGCCATCGATGCAATGGAGGGCAAAGGCACCATCAGCTTCCATATTCGCCAGCGCAACAAGGTGGTAGTGATTGATATTTCGGATACTGGCAAAGGCATGCCAAAAGCATTGTTCAAGCGCGTTTTCAAACCAGGGTTCACCACCAAACAAAGGGGCTGGGGACTTGGTCTTTCTTTGGTTAAACGCATCGTCGAAAACTACCACAAAGGTCATATTTATGTTAAAGAAAGTATTCCGAATAAGCGCACTACGTTCCGAATTATATTGAAGCACATTGAAGATTAATATGACTAAGTTGTGACCAACTTCGCTTGCTCCTGAAACAATATCTTGGCAAATGGTATTACTTTCGTGTCGTGAAAATCGACTTTAAAACCCTCCTCATTATTTTATTTCTTGGTTTTGTTTGGGGGAGTGCCTTCATTCTTATGAAAATCGGTATAGGCGGATTCACACCAGTTCAGCTAGCTTCCTTAAGACTTGTATTTGCAGGCAGTGTGGCTATTTTTTTCTTTGTTGGCATTTACAAAAAACTTAAAACATCCGATTGGTTATTATTGGCCTTATCAGGCACCATCGGCAATTTAATTCCCGCTTATTTATTTGCGCAAGCGGCCAAAGAAATTCCGAGTTCATTATCAGGCGCATTGAATGCTTTAACCCCCATGTCGACTCTAATTTTTGGCGTGATTGTTTTTAAAGTAGACATCAAAATAAAACATATTATTGGCATTGCAATAGGTCTTTGCGGGGCACTGATTTTAATTTTTACCAATCCGAAAGCTATTGGCTTTTCGTTTCACATGGATTATGTTAAACCTTGCTTAAATGTAATATTGGCGGCTTTGCTTTATGGCATCAATGTGAATGTCATAAAATCTAAATTGGGTCACTTAACAGCATATGCAAATAGTATGGTGCCCTTAACTTTGGTGGCCATTCCCGCTTTGTTTATTGGTTTAAGTCAGCATACCTATACAGCAGCTATTGCACCAGGTGCAATTAAACCTTTGATGGCTGTATTTGTATTAGGTGTTTTTGGCTCGGCCATTTCACTTATTGTTTTCAATCGCTTGGTAAAAAAATCTTCTGCCTTGTTTGCTTCATCAGTTACCTATTTAATTCCTGTGGTTGCCTATGGCTGGGGCATTTACTTTGGCGAAAGCATTGGCTTGGTGCAGGTACTAGGCATGGTGATGATTATGACAGGCATTACATTATCCCGTTAATAAAATATGATTCAACTTCCACTCGACTTTAAACAGCGCATGCAAGCTCAACTTGGGGCCGTAAATTTCGCCTTGTTTGAAGAAAGTTTAAATGCGCCAACACCCGTTTCAATTCGCCTGAATCCAACAAAATTAAAAAAAGAATTACCGCTCGAAAAAGTAGCATGGGCCGAGCAAGGGTATTACTTAAAAGAGCGACCTTTATTTGTTGCCGACCCTTTGTGGCACGCAGGCGCTTACTATGTGCAAGAGGCCAGCAGCATGGCATTAGAGCAAGCCTTCAAGAAAATAAAGGAACTGAATAATGGTCAACTTAGTTTACTAGATTTATGCGCAGCCCCAGGGGGGAAAAGCACGCACATTGCCTCACTCCTTAACGAGAACGATGTATTGGTGAGCAACGAAGTGATACGAACAAGAGTACCTGTGTTGAATGAAAACTTAACGAAATGGGGATTTCCAAACATCATTATCACCAATTCTGATAGCAAAGACTTTGAACACTGTGGTGAAGTTTTTGATGTAATAGTGGTGGATGCACCTTGCAGTGGTGAAGGTTTGTTTCGCAAAGACGAGAATGCGGTGAATGAATGGAGCACTGCCAATGCTGAGATGTGTTCGCTCAGACAAAAACGCATTGTCGATCAAATCATCAATTGCTTAAAGCCAGGTGGTTTTATCATT
>CAJBKH010000052.1 GCA_903953615.1 uncultured Bacteroidota bacterium | reverse complement strand
TCAATTTGCGCCAACATTTTATCGATTTCATCCTTGCCTAACACTTCGGGTAATTTGCGTGCCAATTTGGGTAATTCCAAATTTTGGGTAGGATCATTGCTCAAAACATCTTCGAGCAACAAAAATTTGTAAAATGCGCGCAAGCCGCTAATCATGCGGGCCTGACTGGTAGCAGCCACGCCAATCTTGGTCAATGAATTTACAAATTGAAGTAAGTGATTATAATCGACTTGCAAAGGACCAACAGGCGTTGCGTTGGCAATTAAAAAATTTTCGAATTTTAAAACATCGTGCAAATAAGCTTCAATGCTGTTAGCCGACAAGGATTTTTCTAGCATCAAATACTGCTTAAACCCCTTGCGCGCACTCTGCCAATCCATTCCCTTATTTTAAATCTATTTCTCTAACGTTTACCACATTTTCATCGTTATCAAGCACCACACAGATGACATGGCAATTATTGATTACATAATCCGCTGGCATTTCGTATTCAAACTGTTTCACATAGGTACGACCTGGCACTGTGGTTTGCGTAAGTGGATTACCCATTGTTAATCCAAAGGCATAACGCAACGCATGGTTGTGCACATAATTGGGATTATTGCCACTTTGGGTGTATTGCGTACTTACAATACCATCCTCAATAATGTATATTGCATACTTATGGTTAGCACCAGAAACTGCATTGTTATTGTATTGAAGTTTAATCTCAACTTTTAAATTTCTATTGCTAATTTCTTTCTTAATGTCAATATTAACAGGTGTTTTTTCACGTAAACGCTGATTAACATAATTTATCCATTCTGTGTAACTAATAATCCGGTCTAACTTACCACTAAATTTCTTTCTATCCACATAGCCATTAGGCAAACCTTGCGGAGGTCCTAATGCTTCAACAATTTGTTTCGCAATTGGATTAGATAATTGCGGTACACCATCATACGGACGGGTAAAATTATCTAAAATATCTGTTGGATAAATGGCAATTACCACCACACTATCACTTGATTTTTGGGCTAAAATGTCTTTTGCTTTCAAAGCGGCATCAGGACAATTGATGCATCTAACACCGGTAATATCTTCAATCACAACCATTTTATGTTGTGGTGCAGGCACTGGATCAATATAGGTTGAGTCCTTTAAGGGAATAATTGGAATTGAGAAATCAATTTGTGGCGGGGTTTCTTCGCAGCCAGATAATAACAAGGCAACGATGGCAGACAAAAACACAATTTTCTTCATAACACAAAAATAAGTAAAATTCTTTGAATCCTTAAAACACAAGATCAAAAGTATCGGTTTGAATACTAATACTAAGGTTTAAACACAATATTTGGACTTTGAAGCATGATGCCATCAGAATAATCCTTATTATAAAAATGCAATTTTAATTTAAGTGCATTCGTATTTGGATGCTTTATTAAATGAAGTTTAAAGTCATGTAAATAGTTATTTTTAACAATTTGTCTGAATTGATCTAATGGCAACCAAAGATTTGCTGGTGCATAAACAGAAGATATTAAAAAACAGTCGCTTACGTCCGAACCCGCCGGATGCAAAGCGTCGAAATTATTCACCGTTAGGATAATTAAACTGTCCTGCTCAACTGTTAACGGGGGCAATGGTGAGGTTGCGTATAAGTTACCATTGCTATTGGCATAACTGATTTGCACAGCGGTATCTTCTGCAACAATAATAAAGTCATTTGTATCCTTAAGCACTACATTGAGCGTATCATTTGCATTGTAAAAATTATAATAAGGGTCGCTTAAAGAATTAAATTCTACAAAAAGAAATTTATGTATATATCTTCTAAAGGTTCCCTTGTCCTCCTTTTTACAAAACTGAAGAAGCAGTGAACTAAAAAGAAACACCAGAATCAAAAAACCGCTTTTCAATTTGCGCATACGCAAATATATTGAAAGCAAATGAAGTAAAAGTTAAGCCCAACATTAATGACCATTATTTTACATTTCAATCCGAATGGATAGGTCTGATAAAAAATTTACCTCGACTTGCTAATTTTATTATTGCTAATCGCTCTTTGTAAATTGCATTTGAAGCGGTTCACATCCTCACCGCGCATGGCACTGTGTTTGGTTTTTCGTCCACTTACCCTAGCTCTCCACAATTTAAAACTACTGCGTTTCAGTTGGGCACGCATAAGCGCAATCACCGCAGGTTCTGTCATGGCAAATTGGTTCTTGATCGCATCAAAAGGCGTGCGGTCTTCCCAAGCCATTTCAATCACTCTATCGATTTCTTGATCTGTCATCACTTATTTAATTGTCGACATGCCACCATCCAAATGCAAGACCTGTCCGGTCATCCAAGCAGATTGTTCGGAGACTAAAAAGGCAACCATGTTCGCAATATCAGTGGCTTCGCCAATTTTTTTCAAAGGATGTCTCAGTTTATTCGCTTCTATCTTTTCAGGGGTGCTTAACAATTGCGCTGCCAAGGGTGTATTGGTAATCGAAGGAGCAATACAATTCACACGAATGTTTGGTGCTAATTCTGCTGCAAGTGCTTTGGTTAAGCCTTCAATAGCCCCTTTCGATGCACTTACCATGCTGTGAAAACTAAAACCTGTTTGAACTGCTATGGTCGAAAACAATACCACAGAAGCACTGCCAGAAGCTTTTAATTTGGGTAAAACCGCTTGAATTACTTTAACGGCTCCTAATAATTGGAGTTGATAGTCTGCCATAAATTCTTCTGGTTTAATACGCGCAAATGGTTTGAGTGTAATGGCACCTGGACAAAAGACCAAGGCATCTAATTGTTCTGGTAAAAAATCAATTTGAAGGGTTTCTGCCATCACATCTAAAAAATGATAGTCAATGTGTTCGGTTGAATCGGTGCTTGTTTTTGAATACGTTCCAAAAACTTTAAATTCCGGTTGGGTTCCCAATAATTCTGCACTGGCCTTACCTATGCCTTTTGAAGCTCCAACAATTAAAACATTTTTCATACCCTTATGAAACAACGCAACACTTGCGTATGTTTAAATAAATTGAAATATATTTATAAGCCATTCAATTTAATGGCGATAGAATTATTCCCTAGTCCAATGCCTTGAACAATAAATGCTCCAAAAATTCGGAAGTAAACTTTTCCTTATTTTTACTTTCTACGTCTGTTAACTTAGGCAAATAGGTACTAAAATATTGCTGATCGTGGGCAGTTTCAATCAATGTAGTACTCAAAGATTTTGAAAACTTGTACTTTGGATTGTACGTTTTAATGATGTCGGCTATCTGTGCACACAAATCCTTATAGGGTTTAAATACCTGGTCTTTATTAATTTCTTGAACCTCCTTTACCAAATAAGATTTGCTGCTTTCTGTTATTACAATATGGTTTAAAAATTTCCGATTGTAATTTAAATGGCCAGCGCTTGCTGGCAATTCATGGGTTAACAAATGAATGATGAGCTTTAATTTGGCTTTTGGGTCCTTGATATTTTGAAGATCGAACATGACATTATATTCCAAGCATGACCAATACCAGTTCAATATATAGAGTAATAAGCGGTGTTTATTTTCAAAATATCTATAAATGCTAGCCTCCGTGGTCTTCATTTCGATGGCCAATTTCTTAAATGTAAAGTGCTCGAAACCCACACCATATATAAGGTCGATAGCGCTCTTAATGATTTGTTTACCTAACTCGCTACTTTCCGGGTCGCGCAGATAAATCTTTTCATTAACTTTGAAGGATACTTGAAAATCCATAATTATAAAGGTGCAAATGTATACAAAAAACCCATATATTAAAGCTTTACTATTATTTATACAAGTATTACAATTATTTATAATAGTATTACTATTATTATTTAAAGTTTTACTATCTTTGCAATATTTATTAACCTATTCAAATGCTAAAAACATCGCCTATACAGAAACTGTGGCAACTTATTAAGGAGGAGCGCAGTGAAATAAGTGCCATATACTTCTATGCCATCCTTGGTGGACTTTTGCAATTAAGTGTGCCCATTGGTGTGCAATCCATTATCGGATTTGTGATGGGTGCCAGCATGGTAACCTCCATTTATGTACTCATCTTTGTTATTGTATTAGCAGTCCTATTGGTAGGTATTCTGCAAATCAACCAAATGAAAATCATTGAAAAAATTCAACAAAGAATTTTTACGCGCTATGCGTTTGCGTTTTCTGAGGTCATACCCCGTATCGATTTGAAAAAATCAAACGCCTACTATCTACCCGAAAAGATAAACCGATTTTTTGATACCCAAATTCTTCAAAAAGGTTTCTCAAAAATACTATTAGAGCTACCAACGGCCTCCATACAAATTATTCTCGGTTTGCTTTTACTATCCCTCTACCATCCACTCTTCATAGTGTTTGGCTTAATGTTAATTTTCATTCTATGGCTTATTCTAAAAGTAACAGCAAAAAGTGGTATGGCAACCAGCCTGCTCGAAAGCGATTACAAATATGCAGTTGCTGCTTGGCTCGAGGAAATGGCAAGGGTGATACAAACCTTTAAATTCAGTCAGGGCAGCCATTTGAACCTTAAAAAAACCGACCAACCAGTCACCCATTACTTGAATGCAAAAACAAAGCATTTTAAAGTTTTGGTGTTCCAATACAAGACCCTGGTATTTTTTAAAGTAGCCATTACTACGGCCATGCTTGTGGTGGGTACCTATTTACTGCTCAACCAACAACTCAATATTGGCGAGTTCATTGCAGCAGAAATTGTTATACTTACTGTAATTGGTGCCATCGAGAAATTAATAAGCAGTCTAGACAATGTTTATGATGTGGTAACAAGTTTAGAAAAATTGGCAAGCATTGCAGATTGCGAAATTGAAAAAGATGGCACCTTGCAACTAGATACCGAAGAAGGAATTCAAATTGAATATGTTAATTATAGTTTTGAATATGAGCTTGGCAAGCCTATATTAAACAATATTTCCTTATTAATTCCTGCTAAAAGCAAGGTGGCCCTCGTTGGTAAAGAAGGGGTTGGTAAAACCAGCTTGCTAAAAACGCTAAGCACACACTATTCCGATTTTAAAGGCACCCTCTCTATTAACAATGTACCTATTGGCAATTACCAACTTGAATCTTTAAGACACCACACCGGTATATTTTTACAACAACCAGCTTTGTTTCAAGGTACCCTTTATGAAAACATCGCCATGGGTCGTCAAGATATTACCCCCGAAAAAATTATTAAAATTGCAGAGAAGGCCGGCTTAAAAAGCTTCCTCAACAATTTGTCATTGGGCTTCGAAACTGCCATTGATCCATTGGGTGCAAAACTGCCCTTTACCAGCACTAAAAAAATATTGTTGTTACGCGCCCTGGTAAATCAACCAGCCTTGCTGCTAATGGATGAACCATTTATTGGCATTGAGCACGAAATCCAACACCAACTCCACAACTATCTTTTTAATGAGATGCCAAATACAACAATGTTGGTGGCTGTTTCGGATGAACAAGAATTACAATTGTTCGATTATCAAATTGAAATGATAAATGGTACCGTTCAACTTAAAAAAATAAAATAAAATGAGCATTCATCCTTATAAAATTCAACTACAATCATTTGCCGCTGTTTATATGAGCAATAAACAGAGCAAGGTTAAGTATTGGTTTTTTGGTATTCTATTTTTCTTGGTAATTATTTTGTTTTTGCCATGGACCCAAAATATTAAAACCAAAGGCAATATTACTTCGCTTTACCAAGAGCAAAGAGCACAAGATATCAATTCACCCATCCCCGGTAAAATTACTAAATGGTGGGTTAAGGAAGGCGACTTCGTGAAAAAAGGAGATACCATCTTACAATTGGGTGAGATCAAAGAAGATTATCTGGATCCTTCCCTTATCAAAAGAACCAATGAGCAATTGGATGCTAAGAAAGAAACCTTAGACTTTTACGAAGGTAAAATCTTAGCTGCTGGCGACCAAATTACAGCATTGCTAAGAACAAAGTCACTTAAGATAGATTTATTGGACAATAAGCGTCGCCAATTAGACAACAAACTTATAGGCGAACAAGCTGAATTAACAGCAGCAGATAACGAGTTAAAACTTTCAAAAGACCAATACGAAAGACAAACTAAAATGTATGACGAAGGATTGGTGTCTCAAACCCAATTACAACAAAGAAACACTATTTATCAAAATGCCATCGCTAAAAAAGCGGTGATAGAAAATAAGCTTGCACAAACCCGTCAAGAATATTTGAACATTAAAATAGAACAAAGCAATGTGGTGCAAGAGTATGTCGAAAAAATAAGTAAGGCTGAGGGTGATCGTTTTTCAAGTCAGAGTGCACTCGCAGGTTCACAGGGTGAAGTTTCAAAACTTGAAAATCAATTAATGAATTACACCATCCGCAATGGCATGTATATTCTATTAGCGCCTCAGGATGGTCAAATTGTACAAGCAAAAAAAGCTGGTCTTGGCGAAATTATCAAAGAAGGCGAACGCATTGTAATCATTGTGCCTGAAAAGGTCAACTATGCTGTCGAAATGTTTGTGCGACCAGTGGATTTGCCACTCATCAGTGTGGGACAGAAAGTGCGTTTTATGTTCGATGGTTTTCCTGCCATTGTTTTCAGCGGTTGGCCAAATAATAGCTATGGTACATTTGGCGGAAAAATAGTAGCCTATGAAAATACCATCAGCACCAATGGTATGTTTAGGGTATTGGTAGCTGAGGATAAAACCGACAAACCATGGCCAATTCAATTAAAAATGGGAAGCGGTGCACAAGGCATTACACTTCTAAAGGATGTGCCCATCTGGTACGAACTATGGCGAAACATCAATGGTTTTCCGCCCGACTATTACCAAATTAAAACACCTGTTGAAAAACAAAAATAACATGCAAATGAGAAAACTTTTTCAGCCTTTTTCTATCGCATTTTTGCAAATATTGTTAGTGATTTGCATTAGCACCACTGCAATTCAAGCACAAGACACTTCGCGCAGTTTAAATGCCGAACAAGTCCTTTATTTGGTCAAAAAATTTCACCCAATTGTTCGACAAACGCAAATCAACATAGAACAATCAAATGCCGATATACTAATAGCACGAAGTGCATTTGACCCCGTTCTCACCCACCAAATGAATGCGAAAACATTTGATGGTACAAACTATTACAATCAAATTACGCCTGAAATAAAAATACCTACTTGGTATGGCATTGAAGTCGCTGCTGGTCTAGAAGATTTATCAGGCAATCGCTTGGATCCTAGTCATACCATTGGGCAAACCAATTACATTGGCATCAGCATTCCATTAGTTAAAAACCTTTTAATCGATAAAAGAAGGGCTGCTTTGCAACAATCGAAACTCTTATCAGGCATGGCTACTATAGAACAGCGTGCGGTTATCAATGATTTGTGTATACAAGCCTTGGAAGCTTATTGGAACTGGGTGAATGCTTTTCAAAATTACGAAGTGGTAAAAAACAATGTGACGATTAGCAGCCAGCGGTTTATTTTTGTGCGCAATGCCTATCGCCATGGCGAGCGACCAGCCATCGATACCATCGAAGCGTTAACGCAGTTACAAGGCTTTCAATACCAACAAAACCAACAATGGTTGGCCTTTCAAAATGCAGGCTTAAATCTATCAGCATTTTTGTGGAAGGAGAATAATGTGCCCTACGAACTGCCCATTGATATTAAACCTGCCGCAGGTTGGGAAAGCGAAGTTAAAATTAGTCAATTTAATCTTGAATTAAACAGTTTGTTGGACATTGCACAAAAGATGCATCCTTATTTAGCGATGTACGACATTAAGCTCGATTTATTGGACATCGACAAACAATTAAAATTTCAAGATTTATTGCCAAAGGTCGATTTAAAATACAACCAGTTGGGCAAAGGGTTCAATTTATCACAAACCCTTGGCAATGGCCCCTTATTCGAAAATAATTACCAATATGGCTTGAAGGTTGAAATACCTTTGCGTTTATCACAAGGGCGAGGCGATTATAAAAAGGCTAAGTTAAAAATCGAGGCTACTGAGTTAGACTTGAGCCAAAAGCAATGGATGATTAGCTTAAAGGTGAAAACTTACTACAATGAATTGAACACTTTAAAAAATCAGATTGCCTTACAAAGTAGTAACTACAGCAATTGTTTGGCTTTGGTAAAAGCCGAAGAAAAAAGATTTGAAAATGGAGAGAGTTCACTATTCGTTATTAATACCAGAGAAAACAAAGCTTTAGAAGTGTTAGAAAAGCTAATCGATTTAAAAACGAAATACTACAAAACCATCTACGCATTGCAATGGAGTGCGGGATTGCTGCAGTAGTGAATTAAGCTAAGTTCAAGTTTATATTACCTTAGGTTTAACTTAAATTTAATTTTCTTTCGTCTACATTTTGCAAATACCTAAAAAAACACTACTTTTGCAGTCTTATAAATCGTGGGGTGGAGCAGTGGTAGCTCGTTGGGCTCATAACCCAAAGGTCGCAGGTTCGAGTCCTGTCCCCGCAACAAAGTAAAAATTAAATGCCGC
>CAJBKH010000051.1 GCA_903953615.1 uncultured Bacteroidota bacterium | reverse complement strand
GTAACAGCAACAACCGCGCGATTCACATGCACCATGCCACCCATGTTGTGAATTTCTTTCATCATTGAATCGGCCAATGAAGCAAAACCTCCTTTATAATACGCTAAATTTTCTTTGCCTTTCTCTCCCCTGCTGCCGCCTCTTAATTTTAGTTTATTCCAAAACCAAACAGCCGATACACTTTCGGCATAACGTCCAAACTTACCTTTTAACAAAGGCTCCCATACAACGGTATAACCTTGTTTGCCACATATTTTAGTCAACCAATCTTTGGCAGTAATGCGCTCTAATTTCATCCAGTCTTTAACAGTTCGCACTGCTAAAACGACAAAGCCTAAGCGTATGCGATTGACCAAATTCAAAGGTTTGAATTTCAATAAATCCAAAGGAGAACTCAACTTGAAAAAATTATTGGAATAGTACATCCCTGTGCGGGTCGGCCGAATGATAATATGGTCTTCGCAATTCAGTTCCTTGATAAGGTCCATGATGTGCAAATCGTTGGTAAACCAATGGTGGTAGAATTTCTCTAGATTCTCGCCTTCTACTTTAAAAGAGCCTGCAAGACCACCTACTTCGGCATCTTTTTCAAATATATTCACCACCCAACCTGCTTTTGCAAGGTAATAGCCCATGGTAAGCCCAGTAAAGCCACCACCTACAATGTTTATTGTTTTTTTCAAAGTTTCTAAATTTTAAAAGCCCTTTTTATCTTTGATGATATACAAAGGTCTGCGTTTTATTTCGCCATAAATGCGACCCACATATTCGCCAATAATACCAAGCACAAGGAGTATGATACCGCCTATTAATAGTATGGATATCATTAAAAGTGTCCAACCTTCTACATAATCTTTAACAAATATTCGCATAATGAGTGCGTAAACAATGCCTATAAATGCACCAAAGGAAGTTATAAATCCAACAAATGTGGCCACTTTCAAAGGCGTATTCGAGAACGATAAGATGGCATCACTCGCCAGTCTCAACATTTTCTTTAATGGATATTTTGTAGTGCCTGCAAATCTGCTTTCTCTATCGTATTCAACAAAGGTTTGATTGAAACCTATCCATGCTACCATGCCACGCACAAATCGGTACGACTCGCGCATGCTTAAAAATTGATCGAGTGCATTTCGGTCCATTAAACGAAAGTCGCCTGTATCCAATGGAATATCTACATCGCTTAAGCGGTTGATGAAACGGTAAAACCATTTGGCCGTTAGTAATTTAAAAGCACTCTCACCTGCACGTTCAACACGTTTACCAAATATCACGTCATAGCCTTCTTCCCATTTTTTAACCATCTCTAAAATGATGTGAGGAGGATCTTGAAGGTCAGCATCAATTACTACAGCTGCATCGCCTTTGCAATTATCTAAACCAGCCGTAATGGCAATTTGGTGTCCAAAATTTCTCGAAAAATTAATGCCTTTAATATGTGAATCTAAGCTTACCTTCTCGTTTATCATTTGCAAGGTGGTATCTTTACTACCATCGTTCACAAAGATTATTTCATAATCATATTTATCCTTGTCTAATAAATTGAGTGTATCGGTCAACCTTTTATAGGTTTCGGCAAACACTTCTTGTTCGTTAAAACAAGGGACTACAATTGAAAGCAGTTTTTTCATTAAAGGCTGTTCTTAATTTATTTTGATTACAATGGTATGTTGCCATGTTTTTTGCGCGGCAAGCTTTTCACCTTGTTTTCTAACATGCTAAATGCTGTAATTAATTTCGAACGGGTTTCTTCTGGATAAATTACATCATCAATGAATCCGCGTTCTGCTGCGCGATAAGGATTTGCAAAAATCTCTGCATACTCTGCTTCTTTTTCTTTCCATGCGGTCTCAGGATTTGCAGCAGTGGTGATTTCTTTTTTGAAAATAATTTCAGCAGCACCTTTTGCTCCCATTACTGCGATTTCTGCATTCGGCCATGCGTAATTCATATCGGCTCCAATGTGTTTGCTATTCATTACATCATATGCGCCACCATAAGCTTTGCGAGTGATGACCGTAATTCTAGGAACAGTAGCCTCACTAAATGCATACAACAATTTGGCACCATTGGTAATAATAGCATTCCATTCTTGATCGGTACCAGGTAAGAAACCAGGTACATCTTCTAATACCAATAAAGGAATATTGAAGGCATCGCAAAAGCGAACAAATCTTGCAGCTTTTGTAGATGAGTGCACATCGAGTACACCCGCTAAAAAGGCAGGATTATTAGCAACAACGCCTATGCTTTTACCTGCTAATCTGGCAAAACCTACAACAATATTTTCTGCGAAATTCTTATGCACTTCGAAAAAACTTTCTTCGTCCACAATGCCTTCTATTACTTCGCGCATATCATAAGGCTGATTGGCATTATCGGGGATAATATTTTTTAAGACATCTCTTGTCTCGTTGCTCTTAGCATACGCAAGAGTAGGTGCTTTTTCCTCACAATTCTGAGGCATGTAGCTCAATAATTTTTTATAACCATTTAAACATTCTACCTCGTTGGCAAAAGAAAAATGTGCCACACCAGATTTTGCAGAATGCACCGAAGCACCACCTAATTGTTCGCTACTTACTTCTTCATTGGTCACTGTTTTTACGACGTTCGGACCCGTTACAAACATATAACTTGTATTCTCTACCATACCAATAAAATCGGTAATGGCTGGCGAATACACAGCACCACCCGCGCATGGGCCCATGATGGCCGATAATTGTGGAATTACACCACTAGCAATTGTATTTCTGTAAAATATATCTGCATAACCACCTAGTGATACCACGCCTTCTTGAATTCTAGCGCCTCCGCTATCGTTTAATCCAATAATAGGTGCACCATTTTGAAGGGCTAGGTCCATCACTTTGCAAATTTTTTCAGCATGTGTTTCGCTCAATGAGCCACCAAATACTGTGAAGTCTTGAGAAAACACATAGGTCAAACGAGCATTGATTTTACCAAAACCTGTTACTACGCCATCGCCTAAAAACTGTTGGTTTTCCATACCAAAATCTTTGCTTCTATGGGTAACAAAGGCGCCAATTTCATTGAAGGTTCCTTCGTCCATTAGAAAATGAATGCGCTCTCTGGCGGTTAATTTTCCTTTGGCATGTTGTGATTTTATACGGTCTTCTCCTCCGCCTAACAAGGCTTCTTGTCTTTTATTATTGAGTAATTCTCTTTTGTCCATTTTGGGTTGCGTTTGTGCACTCATGATTGCATGGTGTTTAAAGGTGCAAATTAAGCGAATGAAAGGATAGAAACAAAAAAGCCATCTCTTTTTTTGAGATGGCTTTTCAAATATCGTTAGATTAATTATTCAATTACAAATTTGTTGGTAGAAACATCTGTTCCATTCACTACTTTATAAAAATAAACGCCTTTAGATAAAGCATTAACATCAATAACAACAGTCTGACTTCCTGCTTCCATGATTCCTTTATCAACAGATTGAATTAAACGACCTTGCATATCATATATTTCAATAAATGTTTGAGCATTTTTGAAAGAATTGAAATTTACATTTAAAACACTGTTAACAGGATTAGGATAAGAAGTACTCAT
>CAJBKH010000050.1 GCA_903953615.1 uncultured Bacteroidota bacterium | reverse complement strand
TTAAAATCGCTAAATATTTCAGTAATGCTAGGGCCATCTACTTTGCTTTTATCTTTTCGGCAGGCGAAAAGCGCAAGTGTAATAAGGGCGAGCAGATGTATCTTGTATTTCATTTTTTTATAAAATAATATTGTAAATAAGGCCAAATTGGTTCATTTTAAAATTGGCGTTGTTTTGTTTTTTGTCTTGGTAATTGCTTTGCTGATAGAGGGCGCAGAGATAAATTTTAGGCGTGAAATTATATCGCAAACCCACCGCTGTAATTTGTTGCGTCAAGTTATAATTGTTCAATTGAAAATAGGTGACTTCCGTATAACCATTTCTATCGGCAGAAAAATCGTTCCCTTTGTTGGTTTGATTGATCATGCCGCCAATTAATTCAAAGTCACGCGAGAACTCCCAGCGCAAGCCAAAAGTGGTCTGCATCATTTTTAAATCTACATCTTCGATAGCTTCATTGCCTTTGCGATTGGCCATTTGCATATTGGTGCCTGCTTGAATAGACAAGGTTCTTTTCAAATTAAAGAGTTTGTGAAACGGTACATTTACATTCAATTTATAGATGGCAAATTGTCTTAAAGCGGTGGTACCTTGTCCGCGTATTTCGCTTAAATTATAGTACTCGGCATTGGCCATTAATTCTTTTTTGTTTTTGTAATTTAATTTAAGGTAAGCACCAACACGGTTGAAGGTTGCCAAGCCATATGGCAATACATTGTTGAACAATTGGCTGCCGCTCATTAAATTGCTGTTGATCGTGCGATTGTAAATATTTTCATTACTGATAACATCGAACAAAGTGTTAGGACGAACAACTTGTGTGTTAGTATAGCGGTTAAAGTAAGTTGGCAATGCATTGTAGTTTACATCTTTACTTTGAGCCCCTATGCTTCTAAAATCGGCCCCTACATTGAGGTAACCAGCTGTAATATTCAAGTTCACTTTCTTCAAATTCATTTGCGCGAAGGCATGGATAAAATAATCGCTTAAATATGGGGCAGTGTTATCGGCTGTGTAGTAATAGTGGCTATTGCCGAATTCGCCAGCAAAACTGTAAGTATTATTGGATTTTAATTTATTTTCATATTTCCACTCAATGCTATTGACAGAATTGTTAAACAAGTTTTTATTGTTAGTAGTACCATTCACATCGAAAATAGTATTGGTATGACCTGTTAAAGCCAAGTGGTTATTCTTTACAATTTGTACACTGTAAGCATTCATTAAACGGTCGGAAACATTGCCAAAATTGGTTGCATTTAAGCGGGTTAAAAAGGCCGTGAAATTAATTTCTTTTAAAAATTTAGAGAAGGTTAAACCAAAATCAACATTGGCACCTTGCATGCGCCAAGTATTGTTGTTCATATAAAAACGCTCATAGTTAATAATGTTTTGTTGCAAATTAAAGATAGCAGGTAAGCTATCAATTTGGTCGGCATGGTGGTTGTATAAAGTAAATTTACTTTGTTTTAAATTCAAGTCACCAAGCTGATAGCGCAACACATTTCCGACAATCCCTTTAATCCATAGTTGTCGCACATCAAACGAAACACCCGAGCCCCAAAAGCCACCAAAATTATTTTTAATCCTGAACATGCCCATGATTTCTGTATTTTTATTGGGCTTAATATT
>CAJBKH010000049.1 GCA_903953615.1 uncultured Bacteroidota bacterium | reverse complement strand
TTTAGCATTTCTATTCTCTTAATGTTGGCTGCTATTCCTTGGAGCCGCATCATGGTTTAATCCAAATTGATTTTTTCCTCAATTCATACTAAGCACCCACCAACGTTCTCGCCACGTGGCGCCTTTCGATGACCATTGCTGTATCCTCACACATTGATTGAACCCAGTACTCGAAAAACAAAATTTCGGGAAGGTGTCATCGCTTTCTTTAAATGGTTTGGGATACAACCAGTGGCTAGTCAAACGGTAAAAAAGAATGTATAAATCTTTGTTTGCATAAAATGGCATAAAAGCAAGCACAGGCTTAACAAGTCATCCCTGCTTTCTTTGTAACAAGTAATCATTTTAAATTAAAATAATTGTTTACTACAAATTTTCTCTGAAATAAAATGATTTAACAATTATTGATAAGCTAATAAAAAGTTTATTTTTGTTAAAACCAATTAAAACTAACTATCAACTTTAATTTAAATAGTAACCTACCGAATTGAATGAAATTCCAATAATACCGGGAAGGGGTTTAGTAACTCCAATGTCAACAAGATTGCGCATAGAGTATCTTGAATCAATTGATATCAAGGTAGACAATCTTGGCCAATCACAACTCATCCTCAAGGACCTTCAACATAATATTGAGTCCTTTATAGGCACAACTGAAATTCCATTAGGTTTGGTGGGCCCCCTGTTATTCAAAGAGGCTGAACAAGAAGAATTGGTTTACTGCGCGGCAGGAACACTTGAAGGTGCATTAATAGCAAGTATGAACCGAGGCGCAAAAGCCCTTAGCAAAAGCGGTGGTTTTACTGCAAATATCGCTTGGCAAAAAATGTGTAGGGCGCCATTATTTCTTTTTGAAAATGAATCTGAAGCAACGGTTTTCAAACAATTTATTAAAGATAACTTTTCAGCTATAAAGCAAGAAGCCGAAAAATATTCGAACCATGCTAAATTAATGACGATTGACATTGTTAAAATACAAAGCAATGTACATCTAAAATTCTTTTTTACAACTGGCGATGCCTCTGGCCAAAACATGACCACTACTTGTACTTGGCATGCCATGTTATTCATTGCCGATAAATTTAAACTTGATAAAGGCATAATTCCATTAGATTTTGTGATTGAAGGCAATGGTGCCGCTGATAAAAAAGTATCTGCAAATAATATTAAAGAAGGCCGTGGTATCAATGTTACTGCAACATGTTTTTTAACAGAGAAAGTAATCAATGAAGTTTTGCGCACTTCCTCTGAAAAATTACTGCGTTGTTTCGACCCTTCTAAACAACTCGCTATTCAGGACGGCATGGTTGGCTACAATATTAACGTTGCAAATGCAATCGCATCAATTTTTGTGGCCACAGGTCAAGACCTGGCCTCCATCCATGAATCAGGAATAGGCCTTCTGCACCTTGAAGCCAAGGACACTGGTTTATTGCTAGAGCTCAACCTACCTAATCTTGTAATTGGCACTATTGGAGGAGGTACACATCTGCCAAAACAATCGCAGGCACTAGAAATGATGCACTGTTTGGGAAGCGGTAAGGTAGAAAGATTTGCAAAATTAATTGCAGGATTTGCCCTTGGATTAGAAATTTCTACTTATGCTGCCATTGTGAGTGGTGAATTTGCAAAAGCACATGAAAAATTAGGTCGTAATAAACCTGTAAAATGGCTATTGCGCTCAGACCTTACCCAATCATTTTTAAAAGCCAGTCTTAATGGTTTCTTTCATAACAAGGAGGTTAAAGACATTTCTGTTGTAGACAACGAAATAATGGAGAACGGTATT
>CAJBKH010000048.1 GCA_903953615.1 uncultured Bacteroidota bacterium | reverse complement strand
TTAAGATGCGAAAAAAGACAGAATTGTTGCATTGGCCACCAAAAATAATGCAAAAAGCCTTATTTCTATGAACTTATAGTATAAAAATACTAAAATTTTACAATAATGACAAAAGTTAAGCAAAAATAAAATATCGCATTTGAACGATTAAAATACGTTCATCATAAGGTTAAGATCTTTCGACTTAAAACCAAACTTCTTGGCTAACGATTCGTTGACCAAAGCCCCTTTGTACAGGTAAACGCCATGTCTGAAGCCTTTGGCAATTTTTACCAAATCGTAAAATCCGCCATAGTTTGACATGTCATTGAGAATTGGTGTAAAAATATTGCTTAATGCATAACTCGCGGTGCGCGATACCCTTGCTGTAATATTTGGCACACAGTAATGAATCACCTCGTGCTTTCTAAAGATTGGATTTTTATGGTTGGTGATTTCTGATGTTTCGAAAACGCCCCCTTGGTCGATGCTCACATCGATGATAATGCTATTTGGTTTCATTTGCATCACCATTTTTTCTGATACTACAATTGGACTGCGGCCCATCTCGCCTCTCAGTGCACCAATGGCAACATCGCAACTGCGCAATGCTTCGGCTAAGATGTTAGGTTGAAGGGTTGAAGTAAATATTTTGCCACCTAAATTTTCTTGTAAGCGTCTTAATCTGTAGAGTTCGTTATCAAAAACTTTCACATTGGCACCTAATCCAAGGGCTGCTTTGCAGGCGTATTCGCCCACTGCGCCGGCACCTATCACAACAATTTGAGTTGGTGGGATACCCGTGAACCCCCCTAGTAATTCGCCTTTTCCAATGTTGGCGTTGTTTAAATATTCAGATGCCAATAAGATAGAGGCATGACCAGCCAATTCGCTCATTGCACGAATGATAGGATAAGATCCAGAATCGTCTTGTAGAAACTCATATGCAATTGCATTTACGCGTTTCAGCATTAGTTTGTTCAATAAAACAGGATTCAATTGATCGAGCTGAAGCGCTGAAATCAATAATTGTTCTGGCTTCATCAAATCTACTTCTGCTAAAGTTGGCGGTTCTATTTTTAAAATGATATCTGATTTGAATATCTCCTCGTGTTGCTGTGCAATTTTAGCACCTGCCTCGCTGAATCTATTATCGCTAAAATTACTCGACTCTCCTGCCCTGCTTTCGATGGTTATCTCATGACCATTGTTAACAAGATATTCAACAGCAGAGGGCGAAAGCGGCACTCTATTCTCTTGTGAAGTAATTTCTCTTGGTATTCCAATGGACAATTTTAAATTGTTTTTTTTAAGCGGTGCCAATTGCTCTAAAGGCTGCATTGCAGCAACATTGGCTAAATCATTAAACGTTATTAAACCCTTCTTATTTTCAGGCATTTTTTATTTTTGTACTAAATTCTAATCAACAAACACAAAGTTAATTACAATTTTGTATAAAACAAGCAATTAATAACAATAAAAGGGTTGCAAATTGCGTTGTTCAGAGGTAAATTTGCACACCCTTTATTAAGTTTAAAAAATGTTAAAAAACACGCTCATTGGATTATCTTTTTTTGCTTCAGTTTCATCTTTTGCTCAGGCATCCAATACGGTTTCACGAATCGATAGTTTAACCCATTTGTTTATGGAAAACACTTTGCATAAACAGCAAATATTTCTTACGAATGACGATGTCTTAAATTTAACAGAAGAAAGGTTTAACTTTTTAACCAACACCATTGGCACTGCCATTCCTTTTAAGTTTGATCAAACAGTAAAAACACAAATCAACTACATGTTGAATCCCAACAGCTCGTTTTTATACAAAGCTTGTTTGAGAAAGGATATTTATTTCAGAGTATTCGAAGAAGTATTGGATAGAAAGGGCATGCCCCAAGAAATAAAATACCTATCAATTGTGGAGTCGTTATTAAGTCCTAATGCTGTGAGTTGGTGCGGCGCGACAGGCTTATGGCAATTCATGCCTGCAACCGGTCGTATGATGGACTTACAGATAGATGGCACTATTGATGAACGTAAAGATATTTATAAAAGCACTGAAAAGGCCTGTGATTATTTGCAAAGCATGCACAATAAATTTGGCGATTGGTTGTTGGCGTTAGCAGCTTATAATGGCGGTCCTGGTAATGTTGCCAAAGCCATTTCGCGTTCAGGTGGTAAACGTACTTTTTGGGAAATTAAGCCTTATCTGCCAAAAGAAACCCAAAATTATGTTCCTAAATTTTTAGCAACAGCATTTATCTTAAATTTTGCCCCACCTATTGATGAAGCCAATAATCATTTAACTGCAAACGAAATGTTAGTACCTGTAAGAATGTGTTGTCCTATTGACATGAAGTATATTTCTGCTGTAATCAATATCAATGAATATGAACAAAGCGAATGGAACAGTACTTATAAAGATGGCATAATACCTTCTAGCATGGAACACAAAACCATTGCATTGCCATACACCAAAGCCATGCAGTTGGCGCAATGGCAAGATAGCATCTACCAAATAAGTGCCAATGCATTTGACCCATCAGATTTTCTACGCTATGAAACCACTACGCATAACCACAAGGTTAAAAAAGGACAAACTGTAGCGCAAGTAGCCGACCTATACAACGTGACTGCAAGTGATATTAAAAGATGGAACCATTTAAAAAGTAGTAAACTCAAAGCAGGTCGAATTCTGAAAGTATACAAATCACGCGAATTTGTTTTACCAATTTCAAAATCTACAGTGCTTGGATTTTTCTTTTACATTACAGAAAATGATTACCAAACAATGAATGATATTTGTTCTAAATTCAATGAGATTGATATCAATCGCAGTTGTGAAATTAATAGAATCATTTCACCTAACACACCAATTGGCAAAGGCAAGCTTATCAAAATATTTTTAAAATCTAATTAATGTTCAAATCAAATCATCAACTGTTTTTCACCCTTACACTTTTCATTTCATCGATTGCCTTTTCTGGCTGTCATTTATTCAATAAAAAAGAGCCTTTAACCGAATCTGTTGGCAAGGCTGGCAACCTTGTTATAACAAGCGAGATC
>CAJBKH010000047.1 GCA_903953615.1 uncultured Bacteroidota bacterium | reverse complement strand
TGCTTTCTTGCATCGCCTCCTTCATTTTTTGTTTGATGGAGTTACTGCTGCTCTCAGCATCGGCTTTTATTTGCTCCTTGCTTGGAGAAATGGTTTTAAATACCGCTGATTTAGATGACTTTTTACCATTCACGCCATCATTATCCCAGACTTCGAAATAATACTCAAAAATATCACCATCATTTTCTATTAGCTTACTCAAATCAATCATGTAATAGAAAATTTCATCTGTTGATTTACCAATTGTAACAGGAAATATTTTATTGATATTATTGGTGCTTGTGTTTTTATATACAAACTGCAATTTGCTTAAGCCATAGTCATCATCTGCCTTGCCATAAAAGTAGTAAATAAATGGATTTATGGAATCTTGTTTCTGTTCAGCTACTATTCCTGGGTATCTGTCTTCAATGATCTGTATGTTATACTTTAGCGTATCTTTTGATGCTATGAATTGATTTGATAGCTGTAAAAAATAATTTCCGTTGGATTTAATCGTTTGCGAAACCTTGAAAATATTATCTGTTTTAGTTGGATTAAGGGTTGTTTGATTAAAAATGAAATTCAGTTTTTCAGCATCCTTTGTGTTAAATTCCCATTCAGCAATTGTACCTTTTGGTATGGTTAAATCGCCTGTGTTATTGATGGTTTCTTTTGGTTTTCCTGTGTAAATTGGATAAGTCAAATTTATTTTAAAATTCATTAAAATAGGATTTGGCAATACATTTAATTCATAGCTATTAGAGGTGTAGTCTCCATCTGTAAAATAAAACTGATGGCTAATGGTAAGGTTTTGCATTTCATAAGAAAACTCATTTTTACCATTAGACTCCATTTTAATCAAATGGTTATCTAAATTAATAAATACTTGTGCTGGTAGATTTTTACCTTTGGTTTTTATTGTTATTGTAATATCCGAGTTTCTCAGCACATTTAAATTTTTGTTTTGCAATTCAAATTGAAAGGGAGCTTCCCTTGCAAATTGCTTGTTGTAACTCAATATTCTTTCAGTAGACTTTGTAATCATACTGCTTTGAAATATGAGTATTATACCCAAAATTACAATTGGTATAAAGGCGTACCCACTGAATTTTTTAAATGAAGTCTTAATATCAATTGCTGAGCTAAAACTAAAAGGGTTTAAATTTTTTATCCTTTGTTCAATACTAGCCAAAAGTAATTCGTTATCTGAAACATTGGCTTGCTGCTGAAGTTGCAGGGTATTTAGCAATTTGTCTTTTATTTCTGGGAAATGATTGCCAATTAAAGTAGAGGCCTTTTCATATGAAATTGTTTTGCCAATATGAAACCATTTTAATAATGGTATCATTACATATTTGACAAGAATCACAATTGCAAATAGCATGTATCCATAGAACAAAAAGGCACGAGAAAATGAGCCCAAATGACCAAAATACTCAATGATAGCTGCGAGTACAAACACGCCAACCAAACCCCCAAGCGTTAATAAAAACCCTTGCAACAACCTATTCAAATAAAACTTCCGAATAAATTCATCTAATTTTTGTTTTAACAATTCAAATTGAACAGACATGCTTCGAATAAATACAATTAACAAAGTTAAAGTAAATTAATTGTGTTTTTTAATAAATTTTGATGAAAATGTGATGCTTATCACTTCATAAGTATTATCCATATTTTAAACTTAAAATTTAGCTTTACTTTGCAGTCGAAATATTATAGTGAGTAATTCAAAGAAACAACTACGTGATGTCGTAATAAAATTTGCCGGTGATAGCGGTGATGGCATTCAATTAACAGGGAATCAATTTGCCGAAACTACGGCATTATTTGGTAACGATATCGCTACTTTCCCCGATTTTCCTGCAGAAATTAGAGCACCAATAGGAACCGTTCCTGGTGTTTCAGGATTTCAATTGCATTTTGGTGATGCCCATATTTTTACACCGGGTGATGCATATGATGTATTAGTGGCTTTAAATGCTGCTGCACTAAAAACAAATATTAAATTCTTAAAACCCAATGGAATTATAATTGCCAATGTTAGTGGATTTGACAACAAAAATCTTCGTTTAGCAAATATTGAGGAGGCAGATAACCCACTCGAAAACGATAGTCTTAATGATTTTCAGGTTCATAAAATTGATATAACAAAACTTACCAAGCTTGCCGTTGCTGATTACAACCTAGGCAATAAAGAATCTGAGCGTTGTAAAAATATGTTTGTACTGGGTTTAGTTTACTGGCTTTACCACCGTTCTTTAGATAAGACAACACAATTTATTGAGCAACATTTTAGGAAAGATCCGTCAGTTGCAAGTGCCAATATAGCAGCCTTAAAAGCTGGTTATAATTTCGGAGAAACCACCGAAACTTTCACCTATCAATACGAAATTGATAAGGCTGAAACACAACCTGGTTTTTATAGAAGTATAAATGGAAATCAAGCCATGGCAATGGGCTTTTTAGCCGCTTCTATCAATGCCGAACTACCTTTGTTCTTAGGAACCTATCCTATTACACCTGCTTCTGATATATTACATGAATTATCAAAACACAAGGGGTATGGAGTATTCTCATTTCAAGCCGAGGATGAAATTGCCGGTGTGTGCGCAGCGATTGGTGCCGCATATGGTGGTTCTATCGGCATAACTACTAGCTCTGGACCAGGTATTGCACTTAAAACAGAAGCGATAGGTTTAGCTACCATGTTAGAACTTCCGCTTGTTATCTGCAATATTCAACGTGGCGGACCATCAACTGGTCTACCAACAAAAACTGAACAAGCCGATTTAATGCAAGCACTTTATGGTAGAAATGGTGAATGTCCTTTGGTAGTTATTGCACCATCAACACATTCAGACTGCTATGAAATGGCCTATAATGCAATCAAAATATCACTTGAACATACCGTTCCTGTTATGATTTTAAGCGATGGGTTTATTGCAAATGGTGCTGAACCTTGGAATATAAAAACCATTGAACACCTGCCAGCAATTAAGTCAAATTTCATTGCCAAGAGCGATGGTTTAAACAATTATCAGCCTTACTTAAGAAATCCAAATTTATCGAGAAATATTGCCGTTCCGGGTACCAAAAATTTCGAACATAGAATTGGTGGCTTAGAAAAAGAAAACATTACAGGGAACATAAGTTACGAACCAGAAAACCACGAATTGATGGTTAAACTAAGAGCCGAAAAAGTTGAACGTGTTGCTGAAGTTTTACCGCTTCAAAAATTTGAACATGGAAGCGAAGAATCAGATCTACTAATCATCGGATGGGGTAGTACTTTTGGATCTATTAGCGCTGCTGTTAATGAATTAAATTCAGAAGGCTATGCTGTTGCTCAAATTCATTTAAAATACATTAACCCATTGCCTTTAAATCTTGGCGATTTAGTCAAAACATTCAATAAAGTTATGGTCGCAGAATTAAACAATGGCCAATTGATTCGACTTATACGTGATAAGTATTTAAAAGATGCAATTGGTATTAACAAAATACAAGGACAACCTTTTATGGTAAAAGAAATTAAAGAAGCAATTTTAAAACAACTTAACCATGCATAATTTAGATTCAATTGATATTTTTACATCTAAAGATCTTGAAACCAATCAAGAAGTGAGATGGTGTCCTGGTTGTGGTGATTATGCAATTCTTAACAGTGTAAAAAAAATATTACCTGATTTAGGACAGCCAAAACATGAATTTGTATTTGTTTCAGGCATAGGGTGCTCTTCGCGCTTTCCCTATTACATGAATACCTATGGAATGCATTCTATTCATGGCAGAGCAACTGCAGTGGCCACAGGTCTTAAAATTACAAGACCCGAACTTAGCGTTTGGGTTATCACTGGTGATGGCGATGCATTAAGCATAGGTGGCAATCACCTTATTCATACACTTCGAAGAAATCCTGATTTAAATATTTTACTTTTCAATAATCAAATATACGGTTTAACAAAAGGACAATATTCGCCTACAAGTGAGTTTGGAAAAATAACAAAATCAACGCCTTTTGGAAGTGTTGATTTACCATTTAATCCTTTGGCATTGTGTCTTGGTGCAAATGCTACATTTATTGCCAGAACCATAGATAAAGACGCCAAACATCAACAAGAAGTTTATAAGCGTGCATATGCCCACAAAGGCACTTCAATGGTTGAAATTTACCAAAATTGCAATGTTTTTAATGATCACGCTTTTGATGTTTTCACAGATAAAGACTTAAAATTAATTAATGGAATTTACCTTGAGCACGAAAAGCCATTAACTTTTGATAGTGGTAAAAAGGGAATTAAATTAAATGGCCTTGAACCAGTAGTTATTAATCTCGAACAACATTCTATAGATGAATGTATGGTGCACGATGAAAAGGATAAAACCAAAGCCTTTATTCTAACACAGTTTTTTGACAATAATTTACTTCCTCGTCCGTTCGGAATTATCTATTGTGATAACACAAAACCAACCCTTGAAGATGGCATTAATGAGCAAATAGCCTCTGCAAAAATTGAAGATAAGAAATTAGCATTCAATGCATTACTAATGACAAAGTCTTTTTGGGAAGTAAAATAGAATTTCAATTGGCACGATTTATGTAAAACTTATGTTATGCTAAAATCATTTACACTTGCGATCTTAACTTTTTTTACAGCATTTGCCTATGCTGGCAATGGCGATAAAATTGCCACTGCTTTGCAAAGTGGTAATACTGCCGAACTTGCAGCTATGTTCAATTCAAGTATAGAACTAGTTATGCCATCTACTTCTAATGTTTATGCAAAAGATCAAGCGAAAATTGTGCTTGATAATTTCTTTAAAACCAATACACCATCTAAAGCAACACTTAGCCACGAAACCAATGGTAGTCAATCAGCAATGTTAATTTTTGACCTTGTAACAAAAAATGGTAGTTTTAGGGTTACCATAGTAGCTAATACTGGTAATTCTGGCTTTGTGATTAACGAATTCAAAATTCAATAAGTTGCATTTTAGAGCAGGTTCGTTTATTTAACAATTAAATCATAACTTATCGTAAATTTGCAGCCTAAATTATGTTGCAAACCATCCCTGATATCAGCCATCATCCCGAGGTATTAGATATTATAAAAAGAGCCTTGTCTGAGGATATAGGATCGGGCGATCATTCTTCACTTTCTTCGATAGAAAAGGACAGAATTGCCACTGCAAAATTAATATTCAAAGACAATGGAATTGCCGCTGGCTTAAAAATTGCGCATACTATTCTTAAGCTAAATGACAGCGCTTGCAGCATTAATGCAATAATGCATGATGGGGATGTTGTAAAGCATGGTGATATTGGTTTTGAAGTCACCGGAAATGCACATGGTTTGCTAAAGAGTGAGCGTCTCTTATTGAATATCATGCAACGCTTAAGTGGTATTGCTACCATCACCCATATCGCTGCAGATAAAATAAAAGATTATCCTACTAAGGTGTTGGATACTAGAAAAACAACACCAAATTTAAGACTATTGGAAAAATGGGCTGTGGCAGTTGGAGGAGGCCAAAATCATAGATTCGGATTATATGATATGATCATGCTTAAAGACAACCATGTAGATGTTGCAGGTGGTATTGTTAAAGCACTTCAAAAAGCAAAATCATATTTAGTTGAAAATAATCTAAACATTGGTATTGAAGTTGAAACGAGGTCTTTGGAGGAAGTAAAAGAAGCATTAACTCAATTGCCTTTTCAGAGAATTATGTTAGATAATTTTACCCCTGAAACAACTAAAGAGGCTGTTGATTTAATCAATAAAAAATGTGAAACAGAAGCCTCGGGTGGAATCACTTTAGATAATATTGAAGCTTACGCCAAGTCAGGTGTGGATTTTATATCTTTAGGAATGCTAACGCACTCTGTTAAAAGTCTAGATATAAGCTTTAAAATTAAGCTTTAAGGCTATTAAATTTGCTTTTTAGGCGTTTTATTGGTTAACTTTGTACTTATGTTAAAAAATATTACCCTCACTGTTTTATGCGTTTTTGCATTGCATATTAGCACTAGCGCGCAAGTTATCTATGATGAAGATACACTATTAGCTACAGGATTCGTAGCCTCTACTCCAAATGGTTATGCTGAACTAGTGGCCGAAACAAAAATAAGAAATACTGGCAGTTTGCCCGATACCATTGTTTGGTATAGAAATGTAAATACATTGCCTACCGCCAATTGGACTTCTGCTGTATGCGATATCGTTACTTGCTATAGCACTACTACCAACACCGCTGAATTCATTATCGATCCAAGTGCTGTGAGAATATTATCTTTTCATTTTTATACTAAAGGCGACAAGGGAATGGGTCAAATGGTGGTAAGATTTGCTAAAAAATCTAACCAATCAAACTACACAGATATTTATATTAATGCCCAAGGTTATGGTTTAAATATCAATACCCTCAAAAAAGCTGATTTTTCATTGTTTCCAAACCCAAGCAAAGGATCTCTGGTGATCAATTCAGCTTCAACGAATTCTGGAGCATATAGCATTGTCAATCTTTTAGGAGAAACCGTGTTATCTGGAAGTTTCGAAAATGGCAATCCTATTGACATCTCTTCTTTAAAAGGTGGTGTATATTGCGTAAATGTATTGGATGAAAACGGGATTTCTAGTTCTAAACTTGTAATCGAGTAACTTCCTCCATTGCGTTAAATATTAAAAATACTAGGGCCTTCCGGCCCTTTTTTTATTAGCTTATATACGCAAATCAACTACAATTTAAATCTAATCAATATTAAACCCTGCAGTCAGAATCAAATTTGAGGTTCTAACAACATTATTTGCCATAGGCTGTTTTTTGTTGTTCAATTCATAAGGGGGATATGCCGTGTTATTACCGCTATTTACATAGGCTATGTCGAAAGAATATGAATCTGTCTTTATACCAAATCCTAGTGTATAAACATTGTTCACCATTGCCTTCAAATCGCTAACCATATTGCTCTTATAAGGACTTGGGTAACGCGCATAACCAGCCCTAAACCGAAAATCATCCTGAATCAGCTCAGCACCCATTCTTAGATTCATTACACTATTATAATTCCTATTGATATTTGTGTTTTCTGGAATAAATTTATCGTCTTTTGCCCAAAGGCTAGCACCAGCGTAATTAACAAATTCTAAATCAATCGAAACAAAACCAATTTCCTTACTTAACATAGCCGCACTTAACACTTGTCGAGATGGTGTGGTTATCTTATATCGATAGATCGTTGGCTGTGTCGTAGCAACCGTATTGACTCTATCATAATTAAATATATCCCTTGCGCCATAATCGTATATAGCATTTAGGGTATAGGTATAAGAATCTGTTAAATTATAAATGGTTGGTGAGTGATAGGCAAAGCCAAATCTAAAGAATTCACTTGGCGATACTAAAACACCAATTTTTGCATTTAGTCCTCTGCCTTTGGTTGAAAAATCTTTGTCTAATGTAAGGCTTTTGATATCCTTTACTGTTCCTGTTTTTAAATCTTTTTCAATAAAACTATACGATTCTATATAGCGTATACTCTTAAAACCAATTGATATACCTCCTTGAATAATGTGTCTGTAATTCGCAGCAACAGACAAATTATAGTCATTTAATGCCCCTTTACTTTGTACTAATCCTGATTGATTAACACGTATTGGATTATTGCCGTAAGCTGAAACATACTTTGGTGTAGGAGATAGGGTATCTGGATCAATTGCACTTGTTACATAGGCTAAATGCTCTAAGCTGTAGGCCGACATTTGATTGGGGGTAAATCCATTGGAATTAGCCCTTTCAACCCAATCCTGCGTAATGCTGTTAACCTCATTTATTCCTTCAAAAAGAATTTTATTGTGAAAATTATTCTTTCGATTAACATTAAAACCTACAATAAAATTGACAAATCCTTTTGGATTTTTTGATGTATAATCTTCACCTGGTATGTTTATAATCAAACTTAAATTTGGAAGATTAAAATTGAATTTATTATCAGTCAAATTATTTCCTAAAAAAGTAGTCTTATTTTTTGCGTTGTAGAAAGCAGTGCTGATGTATAATTTACTGCTTCTGTATTTTGCCAATCCTGCGGGATTTATAGCTGCGGAACTAGGGTCAGCACCTACGGCACCAAATGCTCCACCTACAGCAAAAGAACGCGCAGTGCTGCCCAAATTTTCTTGTGAATACCTAATGGCATCGGTTTCATTTTGAGAAAACAATGAAAAAACAATAAAAAATGTAGCGCAAAAAATAAATGACTTCATCGTTATGAATTATCTTCTTCTAGTGCTTCCGCCAGTATTACCTGGCGTTGAACGGCCAGACCCGCCCGAATTTCCACCTCCGCCAGTGCTGCCACCTCCCGTAGAGGAAGCGCCACTATTCCACCATTTTCCTGAACCAGAATTAGTGCCGCCACTGTTGCTTGGATTGGAATTTGTGTTGTTGTTCCACCAATTATTATTCTGATTATTGTTGTTATTTTGGTTATTAGTTGATTGTGGGTTAGGATAGGCACTATAACTCCTACGACCGTAATTATAGTTTGTGTTTGAATTATTTTTATAATTAAAGTAAGGATTATAATTACCGTAATTGCCATAATAACCATACCCCATATAAGGATTAAAACTGAACATATAAGGATTGTAAATATAGGAAGGATAATAGGATGTCATCCAGCCACCACCCCAACCATAGGTATAAAAAGGATCATTGTAGGGCATATAACAACCATAGTAAGGCGAGAATGGGCTGTAATAACTTCTTCCATACCCAAACAGGGGATAACCATAACCGATGCCATAGGTCCACCCTGAGTGATTATTTAACATCAAAGAAGGGACTAAAACAGGTTGATAATTGTTATAACTAAATCTATTGCTTGAACCAAAGTAACATAAACGGTTAGAATAAGAGCTGGTATAGTTACCTGCTGCGCTTTGATTGTTGTTATTTGTATTATTCCTTGAAGAATTTTGCGAAGTGGTATATGTGACCACATCCTTTTTTCTGGTATCAGATGGTGTAAAGTATACTTCATCTGTTCTTCCAACAATATTTGTTCTTTGTCGCTGATTTACACAAGCACTGATGGATACTAATACAACGGAAAAAAATATTATTTTTTTCATTTTAATTATTGTTTAGGTGCAATTGGTATTAAGTAAATACCTTTGCACTTGTAAAGGTACAAAAAATATTCCAAAGTAAAATATGGCATTTGAGAAAGTAAAAAGATGCGAGAATTATAGTGAGT
>CAJBKH010000046.1 GCA_903953615.1 uncultured Bacteroidota bacterium | reverse complement strand
ATATTTATTGTTTGGCAGGGGTGCAAATAAACAATTTTCGCAATTCGATAATCGCCAATTGGAATATTTAGTGGCTTTGTCAGAAAATTTAAAAACATTAACAAATTCATTAAAGTTTGATTGGGACATTAATGGTGGTAATTTTTATACAACCTTTTCAACTGCGGGTAACGGAAGCACGCTTTACACAACGAGAAAGGCAGCCTTCGAAGAAATTGCAAATGCATTGGTGGGCATTTGTGATGAAGTGGCCAATGGAAAAATTGGTGAGGTATTTATAACCTTGGATTCTACAAAAGAAGAATCACCCTTTGCTAAAAATTCTTTAACAGATTTTACTAACAATATCAATGGGGTTTTATATGCCTATCAATCAAAAAATACCATAGCTGATGGCAAAGGAATAGAAGATTTTGTCCGTCAACACAACCTAAGTTTAGATGGTGCTATCAAACAAAAACACGCCAGTGCAATCGCTGCACTCAATAATATTACACTGCCTTTTGGCGAAGCCATTTATTTGCAGCCCATACAAGTTCAAAATGCAATCGATGCAATCAATGCTTTAAAAAATGAAATGGAAACTAATTTGTTGCCTTTAATTCAACTCCATATTAAGTCATGATAAAACAAAAATTAATTGCCATATTGCTCATTGGATCGCTTTTGTTTTTTTACGCCTGTCGTAAAGCCGATGAAGTATATATTGATCAAGATGCAGAGTGGTTGTCGGGCGGACAACAAACTTTTTTTGATGTTACCAATAGTGGATTCGATCATATTTTTACTGGATTGACCGAGCGTGAAGAAGAGAATCATGAAATCGGAGATGCTGCTTTTGATGCTGTTTTTGTTACGGCTCCAGCGCCATTAAATGCGGGACTAGGACCCATTTATAACAATGTTTCTTGCAGTGGTTGTCATGTGAATGATGGGAGAGGTAAGCCACCTGTTGCAGGCGAAAAGTTAAGCAGTATGTTGTTTCGTATTAGTATACCTGGCGCCAATTCGCATGGTGGGCCCAATCCAGTTCCTGGTTATGGTGGTCAATTTCATCCACGTGCCATTGCAGGTAAAATGGCCGAAGGTGATGTGGATATTCAATACCAACTATCTACTGGTCAATATGCCGATGGTAGCACCTTTCAGTTGAGAACACCTGTATATACAATAACCAATACATACACTAGTTTACCTTCTAATGTAATGTTGTCGCCACGCATCGCCCCTCAAGTATTCGGATTGGGTTTACTCGAAGCCATTAGTGATGCAGATATCATGAACAGAGCCGATGAGAATGACAAAGATGGGGATGGTATTAGTGGTAAATACAATATGGTGTATGATGTCTTAACCAATACATATCGCTTAGGTCGCTTCGGCTGGAAAGCTGGTCAACCGAGTTTACTACAACAATCTGCTGGCGCTTATAATGAAGACATGGGCATTACTAGTTTTGTATTTCCACTTGAAAGTAGTTTTGGTCAATCACAATATGATGGTTTAAACGACGAGCATGAAGTTTCAGATTCTATCTTGCATGCAGTAGCCTTTTATATGCAAACTTTGGGCGTGCCAGCCCGCAGAAATGTGAACGATGCCGAAGTCTTAACTGGTAAAAAAATATTCAATAATATTCAATGCGCAGCTTGCCATACACCTTCGCACCGCACTAAGGTCGATGTAACATTTCCTTCGCGTTCGAATCAAAAAATATTCCCATATACAGATATGCTGTTACACGATATGGGCAGTGGTTTGGCCGATAATCGACCTGAGTTTTTAGCCGATGGTTATGAGTGGCGAACACCTGCTTTGTGGGGCATAGGCTTAACTAAAAAAATCAATGGACATGAATATTTTCTGCACGATGGCAGAGCAAGAAATTTGGAAGAAGCTATTTTGTGGCATGGGGGTGAGGCTGAAAATAGTAACACAAAATTTAAAAAATTATCACTTTCAGAAAGAAAAGCGCTATTGAAATTATTAGAATCGCTTTAAATAAAAACACCTCCATTTTTTTGAATGGAGGTGTTGCTTTTTTCTTATTTAAATTATTATTTTTCGTGACAATGGAATT
>CAJBKH010000045.1 GCA_903953615.1 uncultured Bacteroidota bacterium | reverse complement strand
GATAAAGAATACCGCTAAAATGATTAAAGCACCAACCGGCAAGAAAGTACTGATGGCTTGCGGGATGCGTATTAACAAAATGGCCCAACCAGCGTTTGCTATGTATTGCAATGCGAAGAAGAACAATCCGCAAACAGATATTAATAAAATAAGGTAACCATTCAATAATAGATTGGTCCAAATTCTAGTAGCAATTGGTTTTGCATGCTCGGCAGGCACACCATGTATTTGCTCATTATCTCTAAAGGTATCAATACCATGAATATTCTGATAATTGGTAACATGCTCTTCAGCAGCCATGTGATGTTCAGCAGAAGCTGCATCCGTGTGGTGCTCGGTAGCAGCCATTTCTGTTTGGTGACCAGCAGCTTTATGATCTTCTGCTTTTGGTAAAGTAAATATACCAATGGCAGTCAAAATAGCGCCTATCACTATTAATGCATAACAAAAATTCTTTGTTTTAGAAGAGAATACAAAATTCTCTTGTTTGATATGTATATCGTGTCCGTGGCTCATGTTTAATGCTTGTTATGATTAGAATGATTACTTGTACTAGATGAACTATTCGCAGGAATTGCTGGAACAGGGTTTTTAGCTGTATCAGGTACAACTGCAGCAGCAACTGGCGCTGATTCGATATAAACAGCTTTTGGCATATTACCTAAACTATCCATCATGCTTAGGCGTTTAACATAAGCAATAATAGCCCAACGGTCTTTTGGTGTAACTGCAGAAGCATAACTACCCATGTTGTTTTTGCCGTATGTAATGGTATGGTAAATTTTACCTACTGGCAATTCTTTAACATATTTGTCTTGGTAGTTGGCCCAACTTGGTTTCATTGATGCTTGCTTTGAAGCAACAGTTCCATCGTTACCGCCTTTTTCACCGTGACAAACTGCGCAATAAATGCCGAATAATCTTTCGCCTTCTATTTGTTCGTTCAGGGTTAAACCTGGCATTTGTAAACTTGCTGAGGCTTCATAACCTTCGGCAGTATTATCAAATGGGTATTGGTAATCTAATTGACCGATGGCAACGCTCCCTTTAACAGGCTCTCTCATGGTCATGAAATAAGGATTGTAACGGTATTTGCTACTATCACTAAATTGTGACATTGGCTCGTACCCTTTTGAGTAATACATATCGGGTGCATATTCATATCCTGTATCGTTACCTCCAGATTTCATCCAGCAAGATGAAAGTGAAGTAACCAATGCCGCACCGATAATTATAAATATATTTTGCTTCATTACTTTATTTAAACTTTATTTAGGCGATTACTGTTCCGTTATTGTTAATCATTACATCAGAGAAATCATCGTATCCATGATTGGTTCTCTCTTTTACTTCTACTGCACCACCTTCGAAAAGCATGGCAGATAATTCAGATTTGTTGGTATTCTCAGCATCGGTAGCAATGGCTACTACTAATCTGTCATCTGTTTGTCTCATGTCAATTCTTTCCATTGGCAATTTGCCGTGCAACATTTTATTTCTAATAAAGAAAGCAATGGCAGTTCCAAACGCTGTGAACAAGATGGTTAACTCAAACAATACGGGCACCCAACTCACACCAATCGATGGTTTGTTACCGATTACCATGATCCAATCGTAAGCCATGATATAATATTGAAGTGTAGCGGCCGATAAAAAGCCTAAACAACCACAAATAAAAGATGCAATTGGCAAGCGTGATCTTTTCAAACCCATGGCCTTTTCGATACCATGTAGCGGAAATGGCGTGTAGCAATCCAAAATATTAGCACCTTTTGCATTCACTTTTGCAACAGTGTCAAGGAATTTCTCCGGGTTTTCGAAAATCCCGAACATCACTGTTTTATTTTTATCTAAATATAATTTACTATCTATCATCTATTCTATTTTAAAATGATTATTCTCTATTTTTTAAGATGGCTTTCAACTCTGACATATTGATTACAGGTAAAAACTTACTGAATAAGAAGAAACATGTAAAGAATAAACCGAAGGTACCTAAAAAGATGCCAATTTCTATTCTTGTTGGTGAGTACATTACCCAACCTGAAGGCAAGTATTCTCTGTGCAACGAAGTAACGATAATTACAAAACGTTCGAACCACATACCTACGTTTACCACAACTGATAACATGAAGATGAACCAAGGTGTTGTTCTCGCCCATTTGAACCAGAATACTTGTGGTGCAATTAAGTTACAAGACATCATGCTCCAATAAGCCCACCAGTAGGGTCCGGTTGCTCTATTGATAAATGCATATTGTTCGTACTCAACACCAGAGTATGCAGCTACGAAGAACTCAGTGATATACGCTAAACCTACCATGGTACCTGTTAACATGACCACTTTACACATGGCCTCTAAGTGACCGATGGTGATATAATCTTGGTAGTTCATTACTTTACGTGCAATAACCAATAAGGTTAACACCATACCGAAACCAGAGAAAATCGCACCGGCAACGAAATATGGAGGGAAGATGGTGGTGTGCCAACCCGGTACAACCGAGGTCGCGAAGTCCATCGATACAATGGTGTGAACCGATAATACCAGCGGAGTAGAAATACCTGCCAAGATTAAAGACACAACCTCATATCTATTCCAAGTTCTAACAGAACCTGTCCAACCCATTGAGAAGAAATTATACCAGAATTTTCTACCAGCTGTTTTAGCTCTATCTCTTACAGTAGCGATATCTGGAATTAAACCTAAGTACCAGAACACCAATGAAACTGAGAAGTATGTAGAAATCGCGAACACGTCCCAAAGCAATGGTGAGTGGAAGTTAACCCACAAAGAACCGAAAGCATTTGGCAATGGGAATACCCAGTAGATACCTACCCAAAGACGACCCATGTGGAAGAATGGGAAAATAGCCGCACACATTACCGCGAAGATGGTCATGGCCTCAGCTGATCTGTTAATTGACATTCTCCATTTTTGACGGAACAATAGCAAGATAGCAGAAATCAAAGTACCCGCGTGACCAATACCTACCCAGAATACGAAATTGGTGATATCCCAACCCCACTGAACAGACTTGTTCAAACCCCAAGTACCAATACCCGTATATTCTGTGATGAACAAAGTTAAGCCAAGTAAGCCTAAAAATATTACCGAAATTGAGAAACCAATTGACCATGACATGGACGGTTTGTTTTCAATCGGACGGCATATCTCTGTGGTTACATCATGAAGGGTCTTATCACCTGTTACTAAATTTGGTCTTATAACTGAATCGTGAATCATTATTGATTAATTATTTTTTAAGTTATTATGCTTTTTTTGCGGTTTCGGTATCTCTTACTTTCACTAAATATTTAACAGCAGTTTGGGTATTCAATTCCTCTAAAACTCTGTATGAGCGTTCGTTCATAAACAATTTGTGGATCTCGCTGTTTTGATCGTTCACATCACCAAAAACAATTGCGCCAGCAGGACATGCTCTTTGACAAGCGGTTTTAACTTCGCCATCATTGATTTTTCTGCGTTCGCGTTTTGCTTTTACTTTAACAGCTTGTATGCTTTGAACACACATGCTACATTTTTCCATTACCCCTCTAGTACGAACCGTAACATCAGGATTGATCACCATTTTACCTAAATCGTTGTTGAAATGGAAATCGAATTGGTCGTTGTCATTGTATCTGAACCAGTTAAATCTTCTTACTTTATAAGGGCAGTTGTTTGCACAATATTTAGTGCCAATACAACGGTTATAAGTCATTTGATTTAAACCTTCGGTGCTATGCGTAGTTGCCAATACTGGACAAACTGTTTCGCATGGCGCTTGACCGCAATGCTGACACATCATCGGTTGGTGCACCACTTGTACATTTTCCCAATGGTCGTAATTGGCTTTATCAGCTTTTTTACTTTCGATTGCGTCAATGGCTTCTAACCCTTTTTCTTTGGTTATTCTATCACCTTCGTAATCCTTTTTAAGGAACAAGTCGGCTTCGTAATTGATTTTATTAACGTTGCTGAAAGAGAAGTAACGGTCGATACGCATCCAATGCATTTCTCTTCTTTTTCTTACCTCAGCTCTACCAACTACTGGTACGTTGTTTTCGATGTTACAACTTACAACACAAGCACTGCAACCAGTACAAGTATTCAAGTCGATAGACATGGCCCAGTGGTGATTAGGAGCACCATCTTTTTTGTAATCTTTGGTTTCCCAAAGGGTGTAAAGATGTGGCGCCATTTTATCGTTACCAGCTTTTGGATTCTCTTTTATTTCGTTGAAAGTCGTTTCTCTTACCAAATCTCTACCCTCGATTGAGAAGTGTGTTTGGGTTTGAGCCAATTCATAATTACCTTCAGCTTTGGTGATTTTAACACCGTTGGTTACATAGTTAAAGTTACCATTTGAATAGGTAACAAAAGGGAATGCATTTTTACCGATGGCTTCGAATTCACCTTTCTCTCCAATTTTACCTTTTCTGCCATAACCTAAAGCAAGACCTACAGTCATGTTACTTTGACCCGGTTGTATGAAGACAGGTAAACCTTTGATACTTTTTGAACCTACAGTTACATCTACTAAATCGCCGTTGGCAATTTTTTCTTTTTCAGCCAATGCTTTAGGCAATGAAACATAATTGTCCCATGTTACTTTGCTGATAGGATCTGGTGTTTCTTGTAACCAAGGATTGTTGCTTAAGCTACCATCTTTAATGGCCACATTTTGATACAATACCAAATCAATTGCGTTAGCATTGATGGTCATTTTATCAAGCTCTGCAGCTACTGCACTTAAGTTAGCAGAGAATGCAGGCGTTGTAGCAACTTTAGCATCTAATTTATGAACACCATCATGTAACGCTTTGTTGAATGTAGCATCGCTGTTGATGCCCATTGCAGCCCATTTATTTTTAATGTATAAATAATAAATTGAAGCTTCAGCTTTTTGTGCTAAGATGGTTTTGTTTGCAAATGGATCAACCAATGGCTTAGTCGCTAAACCTGCCCAAGTCAATAAAGACTCTTGTGCTTGACGGGTTTTGAATACTGGTGAAATGGTTGGTTGGGTTAATTGGAATAAGCCAGCTTTTGGTTCAGCATCGTTCCAAGATTCTAGATAGTGACTATCTGGGGCAATGTATTGACACGCAATAGCAGTTTCATCTGCAGTAGTTGCAAATGAAATTGATAGGGCTGCTTTCTTAATACCTGCAGAGATCATATCGGCCATTGGTGAATTGTAAAGCGGATTGGTGTTATAGAAAATAACTGCTTTATAGTTACCGTTGCTTAAATCTGTAGCAAATTGTGCAAAATCTGCATCAATGCCTTTGTACTGATTTGAATGGTTATCTAAATCGATGGTTGTACCATAGTTGTTCAACAATAAGTTAATACCGTTGATGACAGTTTGAACACGTGCATCATTTGAACCTGAAACAACAAGACCTGCGCCTTTTTCGTTCCACAATGCTTCAGCAGATTGTTTGATGGCACTACCAGCTAATTCGCCAGTTTTAACCATTGGCATTTGTGCAACACCTGCTTTTTGAGCAATGGCATTGTACAATGCAGTAACGTATATCGCTTCCATTGAAGATTTCATTGGAAAACGGTAATCGGCATTAGAACCAGTTAATGAAAGGTTACTTTCGAATTGAATGGTTTTAATGATTTTTGATTCTTTGTTTAAGCCATCTACTTTTCTTCTAGACGCCCAAGCTTTGGTAAATTCAACTGGAGAAATCCAAGTACCTAAGAAATCGGCACCGAAACTTACTACCACATTGGCTTTATCAAAATTGTATGAAGGCAATACTTGTTTGCCAAATGAACTTAAGTTAGCAGATAAAATACCACCATAACCAATTGTATCATAAGTAATATGTTTGGTATTGGTATATTTTGCGGTAAAGTCAGAGATAACACCTAAAGTAGAAGGACTATGCAAAGTACCACTAACGATAGCGATTCTACCACCTGAAGCATTGATAGCTGTTAATTGTTTGGTAATATCAGCATCGATTGCAGACCACTCAACTAATGAAGCGGTTTTATCTTTTACATTTTGAGGACCCGCAAGTCTTTCAGTATCATATAAACTTAAAAGAGAAGCCTGACCAGTAGAGCACAATCCACCACCAGAAACTGGTGAGTTGATATTGCCATCTACTTTAATCGGACGACCTTCTCTGGTTTTTACAGTAACACCACAAGCAGCGCTACAAGCACCGCAAGTTGAATTGTAATAGTTAGCAACACCTGGGGTAATTTCTTCTGGTTTAACCAAGTAAGGAACTACATTTCTGATGGGTGTTTTATTACAAGCAGCCAATGATACAGCTGCGATACTAAATCCAAAGAATTTAAGAAAATCTCTTCTGTTAGCACTTAAGCCTAAGTTATTTTCACTTAATACTTCATCTAAAGGAAGCGCTTCATGAAATTCATTCTTTTGAGAAGCCAAAAAATCTTTGGTTCTTAATAATTCCTCTTCGCCTTTCCAGTATGTTTGTTTATTCGCCATTTTTATTGTTAGCCTAGTGATTTTATAAAATTAAATTAATAGTGACATTTTGAACATTCCAACGCTCCGTTTTGAGCCGCTGTTACATTGATTTTGCCATCTTTTGTGTAATATTTGCTATAGTTAGAATTTTTGTTATTCTTATCCGCTTTGATTTTTTCGTGTAATTTTTCGTAGTATGGGTTGTTTTCTACGTCAATGTTTCTTTCTCTGTGGCAATTGATACACCAGCCCATTTGCAAAGTTGCATATTGTTGAATTACTGGCATTGCTTGCACAGGACCGTGACAAGTTTGGCAAGTTAAGCCAACACCTTTTACGTGCATACTGTGGTTAAAGAAAGCGTGATCCGGTAAATTGTGAACGCGAATCCATTTAATTGGTTTTGGATTAGGACCAAATTGTTGACCGTTTGGTTTATCTGGATCGTAATCCATCGCAGCATAAATCTTTTTAATTTCTGGAGAAATTTCACCGTCGTATCTTTCTCTCAATTGAACACCTTTATGACAATTCATACAAGTATTCACAGATGGAACGCTTGCTTGTTTTGATTTTTCAACAGTGGTATGGCAATATTTACAATCCATTTTATAATCACCTGCGTGAATTTTGTGTGAGAATTTGATTGGTTGCTCTGGTGCATAACCTTGTTGAACTGCAATTTCAGTTGCACCAAAATTATAACCGTATACTGCTAAACATAGCGCAATGACAGTACCTACCAATAATTTGACAATGGTTGGATTGCTTTTCTTTTTGAAAGCTGCCAACTTAGATTGTGATGCAGTTGGCTCAGTAACTTCTGTTTCAGTTATACCTTCTACATCGTTTAAAGTCGTTTGCAATTGATTTTTGGTTCTTCTTAAAATCAACAATACAACTGTTAAAATCACAATTAAGAATAAAAGGATATACAATGTATTATCGCTAAAGAAACCTTGATCAGCGGCTGCAGGATCAACAACAACAGCTACTTTCGCTGCTGGGGTCCAATCTTTAAAGTAAGTAATGATGGATTTGATTTGATCATCGCTTAGATTTTCAAATACGTTCATTGCTGCTTTTCCGTTTTCGTTGTAAACGGCAATGGCATCTTTGTCGCCACTTGCTCTTAATTTTTCGTTATTCTTAATCCATTTTAACAACCATTCTTCGCTTCTGCGCTGATGAACATCCTGCAATGCAGGTCCAACCAATTTGACATTCATGGCGTGGCATGATGCGCAATTGAGTTTGAATAATGATTCACCTTTAGCTCCTTCTACAGAGAGCGGTTTACCAGATGGCTGGGCAAACAAATTTAAACTGAGAAAAAGTAAAAAGGCTACTAATAGTGATTTTACTTGCATGTGATAATTATTTCGGTTTCTAACCATGAGTTTATGACTGAAAAATGACAATTCTAATGAGACCGCAAATATATCAATGAATATTTCAATGTTAAAAATTTTTATTCACATAAATTTAATTTAGAACTATTCTATATAAATTTATAATTTGCTTAATATCAGGAAAATGATTATTGTATTTATTTTGACCTAGATGATACAAAAAAATAATTATTGTACAATTATTTTTTCGAAAAATGTTTGATTATTTGAAACGATTGCTACTAGATACATTCCCTTTGACAAATGGGATGTATTAAATGAAAATATTTCATTGCCTTCAACATTTTGAGTGTGTATGTTTTCACCAATCAAATTGGATATCTGAAATTCAACTTTCTCGTTTGATAAAATTTTAAATCCTTCTTTTGTGTTCGCAAATTGATATGGTTTTATGAGGCCATTCAAACTACTCGGTGCCACATAAGGCGCAAAAGTATAAATGGTGCCATTGCTTGGCTGTGAAGAAATGCCTTTAAAGGTTGCAACATTTACCACCTTTATGAGCGATGGTGTTGCTGCAGATCCTGAAATGGCTAAATAAGGTGAGCCATCAGAATCTCTGAAGCCAAAATAATATTCAGTAAAATTAAGATCTGTAATATTTGAAGCACCGAAGTGGAATTCAATTTTATTGCTCGTTTCGTACAGCCAAATTTGTCCATTAACACTATAACTTTCGGCTGGGTCGATTGGAACAACTTCCAAATTTTTAAATTGAACCTTCACTATTCTGTTAGGACTAGTGCCTGTAATCGCATAAGAAACTTCAGAGGCCGCTGGTTTTAAATTATTGATATCATAATAATACTCTTGACCCATCGAAATAATATCATCCTTGGCAGCTGTAAATGAAATTGTATTAGGAATCACTTTCAAGCTATCAAAAGTTTTACTAAAATACGTAAACGAAAAAGGTAGTTTGGTTTTGAAAGTCTGTGTCCAAGCGCCCGGAAGAACGGTAGGACTTACTAGTTCGGTATAGGTACCAGTCGATTTAACGAAGGTGTATTCCAATTGTCCGTAGACAGAAATCTGAACGAGTGCAAATAAAATAAGTAGGCTTTTTTTCATGTTAAATAATTGTAAATAGAACTACAATTATACTGAAAATTATTGCATAACCGTAACGGTGCCTTTTTGGGTGTAGAACTTATTGTCCCATCCTTTGTAAGTAATTATCCAAACATAGACATCGTTGCCCGCAATTGCTCCATTTACCTTGCCATCCCATTGGGTGCCTTTGAAATCATTTTCCCAAACTTTTTGACCCCACCTGTTGAAAACTTTCAAATCATACACCCTGACGAAAGCATGTGATACACCCCAAACATCATTATTGGCATCGTCGTTGGGCGAAAATGCATTCGGTACAAAAACCATTGGTGGCTGTATTAAACGTATGGTATTCGATTCGCTGATGGCATTGTAGCCTTCTCCATTGGCATTGGTTCCTTCGAAAGCTCTAACTTGATAGAAATAAGCGCCCCACCACAAGTCTAAATTAGGATCCCTGTAATTTCTATTAAGACCCGTATTGGTTAAAAAACGTAAGGTGCCCGTATCAACTTTTCTCACCAGCTCATAACTATTCACCCCTCCTATCCAATATCGGTAAGGATTCCAATCCAAATCGAAATACAAATGACCAACATCGCCCTTTAATACAATGTTACAGGCTTCGTTGCTTGGCTTGCTCACATGTCCGCACTTATCATTCACGCCAATTTTATAGCAATAACTTTTATCACTTACAATCACATCTTCATCAACAAAATTTGTATCATTTAGTGAAGAAGTGGTATGTATTTTTCTATACCCTAAAGAAATATCATTCCTGTTCTCTGTTTTGAAAACATCATAGCTACCAAAATCCTCTTCCTTACTAGTGAACCAACTAATTTTCACTTTGCTATTGTCAATAACCGTGGCATAGTTTAAATAGGTAGAATCAATTGGAATATTGAATTCTTTCAAGGTACTAATGGTAACCCCTTGGTCATAGCGCTTATCACAAATATTAACACCCACCATGTAGTACGTATAATTATTGGCTTTGGGATCGAGCGCCACTTTATCTAAAAAGACGCCTGCATCGCTATTCTTAATGGTATCCAAGGCCTTGTCGGTGCCGTTCGGACTTCTTCTGTAAAGAATCACATGTTTGAAATATTTATTTTTTGTGAAGGCTTTCCAAGTTAATTTCAAACTGCCATCCTCTTTAAAATTCAAACAGAAAGATTCTGGTGTTAGTGTTAAGGGAATGTCTTTAACCACAATTTTTATCAATGCTTTGTTACTGTCTTGTGTTGGGCAACCTCGGTCGTATACATGAACATATAATTTGATAGTATCCAAACTTGCATGCTGACAGCCAGCCTCCCAATGAATTTTGGCCGTTAATTTATTTGAATTGGGATCCTTTGAAAACGATTGAATTGTTGGTAAAGGCTTAGGAAACTTAGGATCGGTAAATGGTGTACCACTTAACCGGACAATTAATGAATCATCAAAATCAGGATCAGATACCACCACATCAAAATCGAGGGTATCAGTAACTGTAATAGCATACAAAGAATCCATTGCCACAGGTTTTCGATTCAAATTTTCAAAATCAATTTTGAATAAGGCATTATTACAATTATCAGAATTATTTGTTCTGCTCCAAGCCCCGGGTGTGGTTGGGAATAAACTTTGACGTTTACAGCCACCACATACCGATTGGTAGATGATGCCTTTTTTATCAAAACGGCTAGTACCGCCATCGACATGTTCTGCTGATGAAGTATTGATAGTACCGATACCACCAAAATAGGTGGCAAACAATAACTCTCTTAAATTTTTACTAAAAACTGCCAAATAAAAATCCTGACCGTCGGTAGTTTTTTGAATGGCATTAGAAGTTAGCGGCATTTTTAAGGTACCCGCCCCTGAGAAGCCTCCTAAACTGAATCCACCCCAACCAGAAATAAAAATGCGCTCGCATTCATCTACTAAAAAAGCGGTAGGCGAAATATCTGGCATGCTTTTACCAGATGCGCCAAAAATGGTTTGGAGTTCTATTGCTGATAGCGTTCTATTAAACTTTGCAATAAATTGTTTGGACCCTGCATTTGAATAGACATTGGCAGAAACAACACTGTTACCTTCCGATTGTCCGTATACAAAGGGCTTACCATACTTATCTGTTTTTACAAAATAAGATTGATCATAGGCCGCAGTCCCCAACATGGTTGCTGCTAGAAGGTCGCCAGTATTTTTATGCATGCGAATTAAAAAGCCATCTGCTCTGCCACCAAAATTATTAGCACTTGACCCACTAACACCATAATTAAAACTGCTTGAAGTTGTACCGCCCGTGACATACAAATCATTCTCAATGCCTAGGTCGAGGCCATAGGCTGCTTCATCTTTTATACCGCCTGCATAACTACTAAAAAGCATAACACTGCAATCCGGTTTTAATTTAAAAACACAACCTTCTTGACCGCCATTGTAACTACCATCAAAAGCGTTGATGGTGGGAAAATTACCTGAGTTAGTGCTCGAGGCGACATAAATATTATCGAATGAATCGAGTATCACTTCGCCTCTAAAATCATCGGCATAATTATAAAGCAATGGGGTTGTGCTACTCGATGCACGGTCGCCATTTAAGCCATCTTGACCAACACCGCCTACATAAGTGGCATTTAAGAGTGAGCTACCATCCTCAGATAAAACAGCTATAAAAATATCGGCATTACCATTGTGTGAATTATCAAATGTAGGTTTATTTCCAATAGGGAAATCGGGCGATTTGGTAGAGCCCATCACCACTAGATCGCCTTTGCTATTCACAATCATGCTGTGTGGCTGATCGTTGCTTAAGCTTCCGCCTAAATAGGTGGCATACAACAAACTCTTCCCATCCTTAGCATACTTTAAAATACCACAGTCGCGGTCTATATAGCCAATATCAATGTCCTCTATTTCGCCACCTGCAAACGCCATTTGAAAAGCACCAGTTGTGGTTGGAAATCCAACATCGAAAACGGTACCACCACTGTAGGCATGACCGAAATCGTCGTAGGTTGCAGTATATCCAAAGTTATCGGCAAACGAACCGCTAAAAGTTGAAAAGACGAGCGCAGGATCGATGATAAGATTTTTTTTGGTATTGAATTTCGAACTTAAATTAAAAGACAAGATATTATCTTTCAAAAAGTAACTAGAGCTGATGACAGTATTATTCTCTTCTGTCCCTTGATAAACTAAAGGTTTTAATTCTGTGACCTTGTTGATAGAATTAACAATTTCTAGATTGCCATTTTTGATATAGAGACTGTCGGCACCAGTGTATTTTAATTTAATTAGACTAGCATTGCCTCCTGGTTTAACAATAAAATTATATTTGATGCTACCATTGTTTTCGAAAATTTCAAAATCGATGTTGGGATAAATATCTGTCACAAATACTTTGCGAAAGTGCTGCACATGGCCTTGCCAAGTGGAAGGATTATTACCAATAAAATAATTGGCGTAATCTGCATAGGCGTTCTGCCCAGCGTATACCGCATTCGCATTATAACCTACAAAATCGATTCTGATACCATGCAGGTTTAATGGTGTTTTAAAATCTTGTAAATGTTGGGCATGTTCAATTTGTTCACCATCATAAAAGAGGTAGGTCATGGCCCCTTCGGTGAAAAATAATTTCGCGCCACTGAGGTCCGACTTAAATTTAATGTGACTTGGCCATTGTCCTTTGTTTTCGGTAAAACGCACCTGTGCCATGCTGCTATTAAAGCAAACCGCGGAAAGCAACAGCAATATGACAATGGTTTTAGTTCTCAATCAATTGATTTACGAAGATAATATAAATTATTTATATAGTATTAGACTGCATTTGATAGCATAACGTTGCATTCTTTTAAAAATTTGACAAATACATATACAAAACAACCTTTCCTGTCAAAACTCTGTCATACTTATGATTCAAACTTGGATATAATATTTAAACAATCAATCTTTGAACTAACCTGCTGTTACATGAAAAAAAATCTACTCAAACTCCTTACCATTTCAGTTTTATTCATTTCGAATAATAAAATTTTCGCTCAAGCTACAGGTTTTGGTGTAACAACTACAAAATGTAATTCATTAACGCTTGGGTGGACTAGCAGCAAAGCCGTTATTATTGTTGCCAAAGAAGGCGGGTTACCTGATTTTGTACCTGCGAATAACAATGTTTATTCTGCACACCCCTATTTTAACTTAAAGGGCAAATCTACGCCCACTTTTGGCTCTAATAGCTATGTCGTATGCAATCAAGCTGGAACGAATTATATAAATATCGACAGCTTAAAACCCTGTACCACGTATTACTTCACCATCTATGAGCACGACAACAATGGGGCTTCAACAAAATACGATACCGCTTCAGCAAGAATTAATGCAACTACCTATTGCTTAAAATTATCATTTGATATCGTATGGAAAGATAGCTGTGAAGCGCATAACCAATTCGAATTTAAAAACACCTCTACGTCTACTATTCCGGGTATCTCTTATTTCTGGGACTTTGGAGATGGCAAATCAGACACAGGAAAAGCAGTTAAACATATTTACAACAATACGTCTGGTAAAATCCCTGTTAATTTAAAAGCACTAAATAGTCAGAATTGTGATAACTCCAAACAAGATTATATCCGCATCTATTCCAAAAAAGTCAGCAAATTGGATACAAGTAAAATGATCAACCCACAATGCCTAAATGGCAACTATTTTGAAGTTGATGCGACACCCATTGCATCGCCCCTACCAAAATCCTTAACTTACAGATGGAATTATGGAGATGGAGCAATCGATTATTTCAAAAAAATGAAACACAGTTATGAAAAGGCCGGCACTTTTTATGTGGAACTTGTCATCAGAACAAATGTGAATCAAAAGCCAACGAGCTGTACCGATACTTTGCGTTTTGTTGCCATGGTTAAACAAGGGCCCGATGCAAGGGTTGAGATCAAAGACACTGTTCAATGTTTAAATGGTCATTCATTCGCCTTCAAAAGCAAGCGCTTTAAAAAAACATCCAATAAATGGCTATTTGGCGATGGCACCTTTGATACAACGATTAATACCCAATACACCTACTCGGGTGCTGGCACTTATAAAGCTGCACATCTGCTGCTCGATTCGAATGGATGTACAGATACTTTCTATTTTAAATTAAGAACACTTGGCACACTTAGCAGTGGTTTCTCTGGCCTTGATACCGCCTATTGTGTTAAGGATAGCAGTATTCAATTAACGACCACTTCGCCCTATGGCAATTTTTATGGGTACCCAGTAAAAAATAATTTTTTGAAGACTGATTCCGTTGGAAACTATCAATTAAAATATGCCATCCGCTTAAAAAATTGCAGCGATTCAAGCATCAAAAATTTTAAAATTAAAAGCACCTGCTTTCCGAGTTTAGGCGCCAATTTAATTATCAGTGCTGGCCAATCCATTACCCTCGATGCTGGTGCTGCCGATTTCTATCTTTGGAGCACAGGAGCTAAAACCCAAACCATTCTCATTGAGGGTTCAAAATTAACACCTGGTAGCAATTTATTTATTGTTAAGGCATCCAATAAAAATGGCTGTTTTGGCATCGACACCATTGTTGTTGGTCTCGATTACTTTTCAAAAATTAGCGAAATCAAACAAACAACTTTTCATATTTACCCGAACCCAGTGCGTGCCAATTTAAATTTCACGTCTAACACATTGGCCAACTTCGATTGGATTGTATACAATTTGGAAGGCAAAGTGTTATTACAAGGGAATGAAAGTTCGAATGGGATTGATTTTAGTACCTTTGAAAAAGGACTCTATATCATAACATTTAGTTCAGGTGATTTGAAGGAAATTTACAAAATTAGCAAGGACTAAGCTTACAATTATTTCTCTCTACTGATCACAAATTCCAACAGCGATTTTAGACTGTCATTGGCTGCATTCATTGGCATTTCAGCTAAAATGTCCAAAGACATTTGCTTGTAAAATTCCATGCGTGTTTGGGCATAGGCAAACCCACCTTTATCGAGTACAAATTTGATAATTCCCTGTACGGCCGCCTTCTTCTCACTTTTATTTTTAATTAAATAAATAATGTGCTTGCGCTCGTCTTTGGTCGCATTGTTCAATGCATAAATCAAAGGCAAGGTCATTTTCTTTTCTTTAATATCTAAACCTGTAGGTTTGCCTACATTGTTATCGCCATAGTCGAACAAATCATCTTTAATTTGAAACGCAATACCTGTATATTCTCCAAACAAGCGCATGCGCTCGATGGTTTCCTTAGAGGCATTCACAGCAGCAGCACCAATGGCGCAGCAACTCGCAATTAAGGAGGCTGTTTTCTTGGTGATGATATCATAATAAACCTCTTCGGTAATGTCTAACCGTCTGGCTTTTTCTAATTGCAACAATTCACCTTCACTCATTTTGCGCACACTTTCGCTCACAATTTTAAGCATGTCGAAATCATCGTTATCAATCGACAACAAAAGACCTTTGGCCAATAAATAATCGCCAACTAATACTGCAATTTTATTTTTCCAAAGGGCATTTAAACTAAAAAAGCCTCTGCGTTTATCACTGCCATCCACCACATCATCGTGCACCAAAGTGGCCGTATGCAGTAACTCAATTAAACTCGCACCTCTGTAGGTTCTCTCATTGATATCGCCATGCAATTTAGAACAAAACAAAACAAACATGGGGCGTACCATTTTACCCTTGCGCTTAACAATATAATGCATAATGGTGTTCAGCAAAGGCACATGGGTTTTCATGCTCTGGCTGAAGGTAGATTCAAACTGTTTTAATTCTTGATCTATGGGTTGTTTGATATGGTCGATTGAAAGACTCAAAGGAAAAATTACAGGGGCGAAAATACATTAAATAAATTTGACTTAAATTCGCAGCCCAAAATAAATTCAAAAATGATTACAGTAAACGATTTCAATTTTAATAATGAAAAGGCACTTATCAGAGTCGATTTCAATGTTCCTTTAGATGCCGATTTCAATATAACCGATGATTCACGCATAGCCGCAACCATTCCAACCATCAAAAAAATATTAAATGATGGCGGTGCTTGTATTCTAATGAGTCATTTAGGTCGACCGAAAGAAGGACCCGTTGAAAAATATTCATTAAAGCATATTGTTAAACGTGTTTCTGAATTAACAGGTGTAAAAGTACATTTTGCAGCAGATTGCATTGGTGAAGAAGCCACACAATTAGCCGCAAATTTGCCAATGGGCGAAATTTTATTATTAGAGAATTTAAGATTCTATAAAGAAGAAGAAAAAGGCGATGCTATATTCGCAGAAAAACTTTCTAAACTCGGTACTTTCTATGTGAACGATGCCTTTGGCACTGCGCATAGAGCCCATGCTTCTACCGCTATTGTTGCACAATTCTTTGGCACCAAAAAATGTTTTGGTTTTGTAATGGCCAACGAAATTGCGAATGCTCAAAAGGTATTAAACAATCCTTCCCGTCCGTTTACAGCCATTGTAGGTGGTGCTAAAGTTTCCGATAAATTACTCATTATAGAAAACTTAATGAACCTTGCGGATAATATCATCATTGGTGGTGGTATGGCATACACATTTGCAAAAGCAATGGGTGGCAAAATCGGGAATTCACTTTGCGAAGACGACAGAATGCCGTTAGCACTCGAGTTAATTGAAAAAGCTAAAGCAAAAGGCATACAATTATTATTACCTGAAGACAGCATAGTTGCCGATAAATTTGCAAACGATGCCAATACAGCTATTGAAAACAATTCTAATATTACAGATGGTTTTATGGGTTTAGACATTGGACCTAAAGCCACCGATGTATTTTGCGAGGTGATTAAAAACTCTAAATCTGTTTTATGGAATGGCCCAATGGGTGTTTTTGAAATGAGCAGTTTTGAAGCTGGCACCAAAGCAGTAGCCAATGCTGTTGCTGCTGTAACTAGCAATGGCGGGTTCAGTTTAATTGGTGGTGGCGACAGTGCTGCAGCCATTCACAAATTTGGATTGGCCGATAAAGTAAGTTATGTATCAACAGGTGGTGGTGCTTTACTAGAATACTTCGAAGGTAAAGCGTTACCTGGTGTAAAAGCAATTACTGGTTAATAAAATGACCACCATTCTGCTTTCATGCTTTGTTGTAGCTGTCTTAGTCGGCTATTACTTTGATTACAAACAAAACATAGAAAATTACAAAGAGAAAGGCCAAGGTAAACTTTACCTCTTTGTTATTAGTATCATTGTATTTTTTACAATCAGGAACCTATTTTTCTAAATCGCTATTGACAACCCCTATTCCACAAAGGGGTTGTATACTTTTTCATGACCTACAATGGTTGCAGGACCATGTCCACTGTATACTTTGGTTTCTTCGGGCAAAGTAAATAAGCGCGTTTTAATACTTTGCATAAGGGTTTTGAAATTACCACCTGGTAAATCCGAACGCCCTATGCTTTGATAAAACAGCACATCACCAGAGATTACGAAATTATTTTCGGCACTGTAAAAACTCAAACTACCCGGCGAATGCCCCGGTGTGAAAAGCGCTTGCAAGGTATCATTCCCAAATTTAATTAATTCATTGTCTGCAATGAATTGAACTGGTGTTGGTGCATCGGTATAACGCAATTCATAAACATTGGCAGTAGTTTGGCCAATGGCGAGCACCTGCATTTCTTCAACGTGACATTGGGTAATTAAATTATACTTTTGAAAGCAAAAGTAATTACCCAAAATATGGTCGATGTGACAATGGGTATTGAGTAAAAGTTTGGGCGTTAACTGATTGGCAATAAGGTATTGCGTCAAAATGGCTTCCTCACTCGCATTGTACATACCTGGATCGATGATGATACATTCCTTGAATTCATTGTATAACACATACGTGTTTTCTTGAAAAGGATTAAAAGCAAAAGATTGAACAGAAAGCATGCTGCAAAATTGTCATTAATAAATGAAGCAGCCAAACAAATTTTAGATTATCCGGATAATGGTCCGCTATTCTAAATAAACTTCCATTGCTTCAACAGCGCCTTCGAGCTCAACCCAAGCAACTGTATTTTGTCCAATTTCTAAAAACATAACCGGTCGTTCTGCTCCTGTTTTTTTGTCGGCAAAAACTTTAAGACATACCACTCGGTATTTTTTTAAGGCATATTCGCATGTTAATTGTTTCACATCAAAATCACCATTGCTAAAAAAATACTCGTAAAAATCATCCCCTGTCTGTTTGTTGTAAGTAGCATTCGGCTCAGGAAACCTAGTTTTTCTGTAATACTGTAAATATTTATAGCCAGGTGCAGTGCAATTGCCCAAAACTACTGAGTCGCCAACTTGTATTGGTCTTAAACTATCGTTGGTGCCGGCATATGAAAGTGCACTAAAAAGAATCAATATAAAGGTGGTTAAACTTTTTTTCATCACTTGGAAATCATACAATTTATCTGCCAAACTAATGAAAAATTTTTGTTTTCATAAAATTATCTTTTAATTAGCATAATATTTAAGCGAGTTATGGAAGAGAACAGAGATCAAAACAGTATTTTTTCAAAGAGAGTGAAAGCGGGTAAGCGAACCTATTTTTTTGATGTTAGGGCCACCAAAAGCAATGATTATTTTTTAACCATTACAGAGAGTACCAGAAAATTCGAAGATGGCAATTATGTGAAATCTAAAATCTTTTTATACAAAGAAGATTTCAATAAATTTATTGAAGCTTTGAATGAAACTGTCAAGCATGTAAAAAGTGAATTATTGCCAGAATACAATTTCGACGAATTCACGCGCAAAGAAAACAACGATGATGCCGCTCACGGCTAATTTTGTTTGATATACGATAACACTTTTGTTGCATTGGCTGTGCTTATTTTAAAATAGTAAACACCGTTTGCCAATAGGCTTATATCAATTGAATTATTCAAAAGAAGACATCCCAATTGCTTACCAGTTGCATCATAACATTGCACGCTAATTACTTCATCTACTGATTCCAAATTTAACAAACCATTGCCTGGATTCGGATAAATAACGATTGTTTGATTTAACAATATTTGTTCGGTGTTCAAAGTGCCATAGCAAAATTGATTCATCACCTGCATGGCCTTTAAAATATTGAGCCTTCCATTCGAGCTGTTTCTTCCAACCAAATCTGGAATTACCTCAACACCTTCTAATAAAAATCTGCGCATTAACAAATTCGCCCTTATTGGATCTGTTTCGATTAAATCCATCATCTTTTCACAGGCATACGCATGCAATAATCCAATGGCACCCGTAACCATAGGTGCAGCCGCAGAGGTGCCATTAAAACTGCCATACAATCCATTCTTTATATTGAGTTTGGTATAAGCATTTGTGGTTTTAATGCCTTGGCCAGGCGCTGCAATATCGATATTGGTTTCGCTATAGCCACTCGGTGCTAAAGCATCAATATCATTGGTACTATTTACCATTAATAAATGTTGACTTTGACAAAGCGAAGGCAAATCGCCAGCAATGTCAATATTGACAAAATTATTAGAGGTAGAGGCAGCCGTCAGTATGCCATATTTCCCAAGTGTATCATAGAATGCACACCAGAGCGGTGCTTGTGCAGCAAACTTACCATCGATTCCCCAACTAGAATTGATGGCCGTAACAAATACCCCTTGTTTTCCCATTGTAGCATTGTATAATTTGCGTTGGTGTAATACATAGCTATAGGCCCTAATCACATCGCTTTGAAAAGCAAAATTACTACCTGCCATATTGGTGGTATCTCTGATATCTACAATCATCAATTTAACCTTCCACATGATGCCAGTAATACCAGTCACATCATTGCCTGTGGCCCCAATAATACCTGCTACTGGGGTACCGTGTTTCCCTTGGTAATAATTGCTATCGCTTATGTCATTATTATTGGCTAGAAAGTTCCATCCATAATGATCGTCTGTATAACCATTGCCATCATCATCTTTGTTGTTGCCAATGGTATCGGCATAATTGATCCAAATATTGCCTTTAAAATCTGGATGTTTAAGGTGCAAGCCATCATCTACAATAGCAATAACAATTGTATCCCCTCTTCTATTGGTGCCGGCCCGCGTTAAATCCCATGCTTGCAAAGCGCCAATTTTATTTAAATGCCATTGGTAACTGAAAACTGAATCGTTTGGGATCGTCGCACGAAGCTCGACCTTGCTATCCTCTTGTACCATTAATACACCAGGTAAACGGTTAATCAATTGGGCTACAAAATCGGATTGAATTAAATTGGCATTATAGGCGACTTTAAATAAAGTATGTTCAACATTCAATGCTTCAAATTGGAGCATGTGATAGCCTGTGAGTTCATCTAAGACGCGCACTTCACAAGGATGGTCGAAGGCGGCAATAAAGGCTAAATTAGTTGGCTTAATAGGCGCTATGGCCGAAAGCTGAAATGAAAAAACAAATAAGTATAAAGCAAAAATATAACGTAACATAATTACGAATATACAAAAAAATATAAAATTAAAAAAGCGAGTTGTTGCCTTTGTTATAAGTCAGGCGACCTAAATGTTTATAGGCTGCTTCTGTCACTTCACGTCCTCTAGCGGTGCGCATTAAATAGCCTTCTTGAATAAGAAATGGCTCATAAACCTCTTCTATTGTGCCTGCTTCTTCGCCAACAGCGGTTGCAATGGTATTAATGCCTACTGGACCGCCTTTAAACTTATCGATGATGGTGCTTAAAATTCTGTTGTCCATTTCATCCAATCCGTTTACATCTACATTTAAAGCATCAAGCGCAATTTTTGCAATTTCAAGATCAATGGCACCATCGCCTTTTATTTGAGCAAAGTCGCGGGTTCTGCGCAACAAAGCATTTGCAATACGCGGGGTTCCTCTACTCCTTCGTGCAATTTCGTAGGCTGCAATTTTTTCTATATCTACCTTAATGATGGCGGATGATCGCATCACAATTTTGGTGAGTAAGTCGGTATTGTAATATTCCAAACGGTTGGTTATACCGAAACGCGCTCTTAAGGGCGAAGTTAGCAAACCCGAACGCGTGGTTGCCCCTACCAAGGTAAAAGGTGACAAAGTAATCTGCACTGAGCGTGCACTGGGACCAGAATCTAAAAGGATATCAATTTTATAATCCTCCATTGCAGAATACAAATATTCTTCCACCACTGGACTTAATCGGTGAATCTCATCAATGAACAAAACGTCCCCTTCCTCTAAATTTGTCAGTAAGCCTGCCAAATCACCCGGCTTCTCGAGCACCGGACCGCTGGTAATTTTAATATTGCTGCCCAATTCATTGGCAATAATATTGGCCAAGGTTGTTTTGCCTAATCCTGGAGGGCCGTGTAAAAGCACATGATCGAGGGCTTCGCCACGCTGAACAGCCGCCTTAACAAACACTCTTAGGTTTTCAAGTATTTTTTCTTGCCCTGTAAAATCCTCAAAATGGGCTGGACGCAAAACCTTTTCTATGTCCTTATCGGTCTTGCTTAATTTATCGGCATCTGGATTCAAATTTTCATTTAACATCTACTATGCAAATATATTTGCCTTTGGGCAACCTTTCTCATTTATTTTTTATCTCTTTAATAAATTTTTAGCATGAAATTTGCAATTGACAATACAATGGTTCAAAAAATATTTCTAGGCCTAATTTTGGCCTTCAGCTCATCCCTTTTTTCGCAAACCCTCGATGAAATACAATTCAGCGAAGTGGTGCATGATTTTGGGCGAATTAAAGAAGAATCAAATGAGGTAGTGCATGTGTTTCAATTTAAAAATGTTTCTAAAAGAAAGATTGTAATCACCAAAGTGGAAACCAGCTGTGGCTGTACCACCCCTGAATGGTCGAAAGACACAGTATTACCTGGCGGGACAGGTTATGTAAAGGCGTTTTATAACCCTGAAGGCAAAAAAGGGAATTTCCAAAAATACATGTATGTGCACATCAACCGTCCTGATTATTTTACAACCCTTACCATTCGTGGCGATGTAGTGCCGCGACCACGTCCGGAATATGCTAAAACAACCTTCAAATTAGATTACGGCAATTTAGCTTTCAGCGAAAACATGGCCAATTTTGGCGTTGTATTGAGTTCGGAAGTAAAAGAAAAAACCATTCATGTTTTTAATTACAACGAATATCCAATTGCTATTTTGAGTATTGGCGAGAAGCCAGATTTTATTGAAGTGTTTGTCAAAGACAGCATCATCAATGCGGGCGATTCAATTAATATTGTGATACGCGTGACGGGCAATAAAATGGTAAAAATGGGTGACGATTTTAATCGCATAAGTTTTGTGACTGATGATTTGGCGTTTCCAGAAAAATCGTTGTTTGTAATGAGCCGATTAAAACAAGACTTTAGCAAACTATCAAAAAAAGAACGCAAGAACGCTCCAAAATTAAAACTATCACAAGGTCCTAACATCAACTTAGGCGACCGCCCTTTAGGCTCTAAATTTAAGGAGAACGTTGTTCTTACAAATACTGGCAATACAGATTTAATCGTCTACAAGGTTGCGCCTACTTGCAGTTGTATTACTGTTAACAAAAGTACATTTACCATTAAACCCGGAGAATCCTACACCCTCGTATTTACTTACGACACCATTAATCAAATTGTTGCAGAACACTCAAAACATGTGAATCTAATTTGCAACGACCCTAATAATTCAGAATTTAATTTTACGTTTAAAATAAAAATTACCAATTAACGATTTATGAAGAAAATAATTTTAAACATCTCAACAGCATTCGTATTTGGCATTCTTGGAGCTTTTGTGTTTTTTAAATTTAATCCCTCATCAAACAATAGCAACTTTCAATCAGAGAATATTAAAGGATTGTTAGCGAGCTACAATGGCAAGATTGCAGAAGGCAATTTGAGTTTTGTATTGGCCTCTAAAGTGAGTACACCTTGTGTTGTATTTATTAAGACCACGGCAATGGTCCAACAGCGTAATCCATTTGGCTGGTTTTTCGATGGCTACGACCCCTTTGGCAGCATCGGGCAAGTAAGTAGCACTGGCAGCGGCGTGATAGTGCGTAAGGATGGCTATATTGTCACCAATTTGCATGTTGTAAAAGATGCGAAAACAATAGAAGTTGTATTGAACAACAAAAAGAAAAATTACACCGCAAAATTAGTCGGTACCGATCCCTCAACAGATTTGGCATTGCTTAAAATTGAAGCAGAAAATTTACCGAGCATCGTTCTCACCAATTCGGATGACTTACAGATTGGCGAATGGGTAATCGCAGTTGGCAATCCATTTAATTTAACTTCTACTGTAACTGCTGGAATAGTGAGTGCAAAAGGACGTAATATTAACATCGTCAACAATCAATTTCCCATTGAATCATTTATTCAAACAGATGCTGCTATTAATCCAGGCAATAGTGGCGGTGCGCTTGTTAATTTAAATGGCGAACTGGTTGGTATTAATACCGCTATTTTTAGCAAAACAGGTAGCAATGCAGGCTATGGATTTGCGATACCAAGCAACATAGTTGCAAAAGCGGTGAAAGATTTAATCGATTTTGGCGTCATTCAACGCGGTTATACCGGGTTAGAAGCTGCAGAAATTGACGAAAAAAGTGAAACCATTAACAAAACAAACGAAGGCGCCTTAATTACCAATTTAAGTGAAGGAGGGCCTGCACAAAAAGGCGGATTAAAAATTGGCGATGTCATTGTAAAAGTGCAGGATAAACCTATTATTAGCAAATCTACCTTCGATGAGCACATCTCCTATTACCGTCCTGCCGACAAAATTAAAATCAGCTATTTACGCAATGGCGAGCCAAAGGAAACCAATATTGTTTTGACTAATAAAGATGGTGAATTGGCTTTGAATAAAAACAACATAATTTCATCAGAAAAATTAGGGGCTGATTTTGCACCTGCTTCTAAAATTGAATTGCAAAAATACAACCTTAAAAATGGTGTTAAAGTAAGCAATATTCACCAAGGATTAATTGCCAATATGAACATCGAAGAAGGTTTTATTTTTACAAAATTCAATGGCAAAATTTGTACTGACGCTAAAAGCTTGATTAGCGAATTAGAGAATGCGAATGGCAAGATGCAAATTGAAGGAATAGGCAGCGATGGTGGTACCCGCTACTACAATTTTTACTATTAATTAACGAATCAGGGTAATTGTTCCTGAGTAATCGCGGCTAACACCAGTCATATCGGTTGAATTTATTTTATAAAAATAAACACCTTGTGGCGCCAACTTACCGCCAAAATTACCATCCCATGAGACATTCATGTCTTTAGAATAGAAAACGATTTCGCCCCATTTGTTGAATACATCAATGTAGAATTGCTGCATGGCTGGCCCTTTTATTCTGAACTCATTGTTCTCATCTGGTCCCTTTGTATCAGGCGAAAATGCATCTGGAATGTAAAGTTGATTTAATGGATTAAATACAAAAATCTTTTCTATTGAATCGGCACAAGCGCCTATAGAAGCTACATTCACTAATTTAATTCTGAATGTATCTGTGGTATTGTCTGCTACATTATAATATAACTCTCTGTTTTGATCGATGGCTTGATTGTTAAAATACCATTGTGTTGAATAAGGCACTTTACTAGCACTAACATCTTTTAAGTATAGGCGTGGGTATTCTCGCGACAATCTGTAGCCTGGATTAGAAATAAATTTACTAATTGGTTTGGCATTTATTGTAATTGGAATTGCATGCGCCACCGATTCACATTCGTCGTTAAAAGCACGTGTTTTTATGATGTAATTGCCCGCACTTAATACCAAATCCAAATTGGTTTCGTAATCAAAATCTTCAACCAAACTATCGTTCACATACCAATATTGTTTTGATATGTTTTTGTAGTCTGTTTTCATTTGCAAAACAGCAGGCTCGCATTGACTGGTGGCATAATCTTGTGTTATTTTACCAATTGGACCTTTGTTAACTTGAATGTCCAAGCCTTGTGTTAAATTTCCACAAATGGTATTGGTTTGGATGGTGTATGAAAAATGCACTTTCCCCATTTTAACATCTGTAAGCGATGGGTTGTAAAGTGTGTTTAGCTTATTATTGCTAGTAAAACTGCCTCCACCATCTGTATACCAATAACCTTGTAAATTGATGGCATCTGTTAGAGCAGACAGTTCAAGCTCATCGCCAACACATAAATTCTGTTTATTCGCCTCAACACTTAATTGTGGCAAACCAACAACATCAATTTCTACAGTTGATCTTGAAACACAACCTAAAGCATTGGTATAACTGTAAGTCAATACAGACTTGGTATTTCTTGCTGTTTGCGTTTGAAAAATATTCTGACTAATAAAATTACCTTGCCATTTTCCATTGTTAGGATTTGCGCCTAACACAACAGGGTCGGCATTTTCACAAAGCTGCATTTGCATTGGAAGTGAAACTCTGATAGCAGTTGTATCTATCATCTGGATTGCATAATCCTTTGAATTTATACAATTGTTTTTTGTTTCTTCATAGTGCAAATTCACAACACCACTGTATGGTGGTTGAATGGTCAGCACATTTCCATTAATATTAGATGGATAGTTGATACAGGTCCACTGCGACACCTTTGATGTTTCTAAATGGATTGATTTAGTATTTGAACAAACCTCTTTTGGAACATTAATTCCAATTGGAAGTGGTTCCACAATATCAAGGGTTAAAATATCTTTGGTTACACATCCATTCTTATCAGTTATTGCACAATTCAAAAGTACTTGGGCCGCTTTTGCTTTAGCTATTTTTGCTTCCCAATTCAAATCATCTAATTTTTGAATATTTAATTCAGTGTTGAGGGTACTAAAATCAATTTTGGCGATTAAATTTTTATCTGCTAAAATTAGTTCATCTAAATCTATCCCAGAGGTGATATTAGAACAAATGGTATCTTTAGTAAAAGTTCTTTTCAAGACTGGATAAACATTCACATTGTATACTAATTCTGCAAAACAGCCATTGTCTTGTACCACTTTAAAATGATGGCGCACATCATTAATGGCAGTGTATTTATAAGGCAATTGCACCTCTACATTTTCTAAGAGAATTTTATACTTATCAAAGGTATTCAGCTTTATTGGAACAATCGTTACTAATGTGTTTGGGCAAACATTTTGGGTTGGGCCCAAATCAATTACAGGACTCACAAAATCAGGAATGGTGATTACATCTTGTTTACTCAAAGCACATAATTTATCTGTTGCTTCAAGGTAATACTTCAAGATATATTGTCCGCCTCTTGGCAACTGAAAATTAAATCCGGTTGAAATCGATTTGTAAATTTCTTTATTATTTATATCGCAAAGGGTCCAACGCACTACTTGGCTCTTGTTTTTATTTTCAACCTGAAGCAGGCCACAATTTTTAGTCTTAAAAGTGTAGTTTAATTGTCTATTGGCGAGAATATTCAAGATCAATGTTTTTGAACCTTGACCATTCATTGGACAATTATTATCTTTTGCCAAAAGTGTTATATAATACTTACCATTCTTATTGAGCGTATTGGACAAGCTGAGGCGGTAATAATTATAAGGAGGAATGTTTAAGTTAGATTTTATGATTGACAAATCGTTCAAATCAGAAATGTATTCAAGCGAAACTGTGTCGGAGAATAAGCCAAACAATTTCAAATCTTCTAAATCGATTGGAAAATTGAATGTCTCACCTTCACAAATCGTAATATTTAATTCTTTATTTTTTATGACTGGCAAATTGTTGGTTCCAGCAACAACCTCCGCATAAATATCTCTTCTTGTAACACCTGAAAGAAAATACATGCCATTGGCATCCTTTTTCCATTCTTCACATTCAACTACAATGACACCAGCTTCGTTTTGTACAGTTGGGGTAAATACCAAATCACCTGTCGTTGGCGAAAGGTAAAACCCTTCAGCCAATGGGGTTGCATCAGGATTGGGTGGACAATTAGAACCACTGCTGCAATACACCGAATAAGGCTTAGTGCCTGTTTTACCAAGACTATAACTTATGGATTGCAAGCGATTTAACAACGCCGGTTGCAGTCTAAAAACCAATGAATCATTATCTGGGTTACTTATACCTAAGGCAATGCGATGGGTTTGATTTTGAAGTAGTGTTAAGACAGGATTTAAATTAAATTTACTTGATTCATTTGGCAAGCCATTGCATAAATTCAAATGCACATAATTAAAGAAATTTTGCTCGGCTAATGATGAATTAATCGCAGGATTTCTGCCAGAAATGGCAATGCTTACGTCAAATGCGCATTTCCCTTGTTGAATAAAATTCGAAAAATTATAGTCACCTTCAAACACTTGTACTTCGTATCCATTATTGATACCAGAACCACCATGACATTTGCTTAGTGTTCCATAACAAGTGGGTGTAATATCTTTAATGGCAACTCTTGTTAATTGTATATCATCTAAGAAACCACTGTAGCCAGAATTAACAACTCCATTAATTTTTAAATTCGGCACCTCATCGCAATTCACATTGTTATTGCCCCCACCATTGTTGTTGAACTTGCATTCATTGCAATCGCGGTAGACTTTTAAAGTGAATTTATACTGGCTTGCCTTTATGTGCTGATAGCTAATTTCTGCTCCTAGTATATGGGATGCTTTTAAACCAATATTGGCGCTAAAATTAATTAGCACCAATATCAAAAGACTTTTAAGTTTAAAAACACTTTTCATATGTTATGAGCAGTTGTTCATTTATCTCAATAATGTTACAGTACCCTCGTACCTGTATTCTTCGCCATCATAGGCAGTTACCTTCACAACCCATGCATAGACATCTTGTTGGCAATCGCCATCACGGTATCTACCGTTCCATGTTTCGTATTTATTGTCGGTCTCCCATAGCAATTCACCCCAACGGTTGAACACTTCAATGTGGAAAGTCTTTTCACCGTTTACCACTGCATAGAACGTGTTGTTTAATTTC
>CAJBKH010000044.1 GCA_903953615.1 uncultured Bacteroidota bacterium | reverse complement strand
GGAAGAGACCCTTATAAGAATTTTATATATACCAGTTTTCAAGAACTGGCCACCAATATTTCGCATAGAAGAGTTGGTACCTTGGCTAAAAAAACTGGCAATATTAGACTCTCTAAAATTTGTGGTTTAATATCTGCAGATGAAGCCAGACATGCTAAAGCCTACGCAGATTTCGTATCGCGTATTTTTAAAATGGATCCTAGCGAAATGATGTTGGCTTTCGAACACATGATGCGCAAAAAAATTGTAATGCCAGCGCATTTTATGAGAGAAACAGGCAGTGCAATTGGCGATATATGGGGCCATTTTTCTGACGCAGCGCAAAGAATACAGGTATACACCACTCAAGATTACATCGCCATTTTTAATGCCCTACTAGGTCAATGGGAAATTGGCAACATGACTGGCTTAAACGAAAAAGCTGAGAAGGCCCGCGACTATGTAATGAACCTTCCGCAACGTTTGCTCAATATTGCCGAGCGCACCAAAACACCTGAACTGCAATACGAGTTTAAGTGGATTGGTATTTAAGTTAATGTACTAGGTCCCTCTATTATGGTGTATATAAATTAAAATATATTCACCTGATTCTGCTTTGTAAAATAAATCCTTAAATGTTTCAGCTTCAATTAGATTCTCCTTTTTAACCGGGGCATGGAAGTCAAAAAAATGTTTCTTCTCTTTTAAAAATGTGGCGTCCCAAAAATTGCGCAAAGAAATGAAGTTCAAATGCCAAACCTTGTACATACTTTCTACTAACAATGTATCGTTTCTGTATTTCGATCCCAATGGTGCAAAGTTGATGCTATCTAAATAAATGGAGTAATCATCATACACAGCTGGAATCAATTGTTCAATACAACCATCTGAAATACCACAAAGGGGAAACAAAAACCATTGCTCCTTATAAAGAACATTTAAATGACTGGCCTTGCACCAAAGCAAGTAAGTTGCCTCTTCCTCATTAAACTTTTTCTTCTTAAGTAATTTTTCTAGCCGTATTGAAAGTTTATTTATATTGTAAAACCAAACGGAGTCTTGCAAATCATACTGGGACAATTCATAATTGGCATTGTAAATTAATGCGTTGATTGTACTTGTATCTTCAATAAAATTTATCCTAGTGGGAATTGCTTTTAATTCTTGAATCCAAGTTTGCAACGCTGCTTTAATTGGGGCGTATTGATGCAATCTTAACTGCTCAGAAAAAGTTCGTAAACTTTCGTAATCCTTACTTTTAATGGGCAAAAAAAGATCACCCCAATAGGAATGTGATGCTAATTGATTTGTTAAAAATAAAAGTAATACCCTTAAAAAAAGTTTTCTTCTAAAAAGCATACGCTATTGCTTACATATTTCTGCGATACTGTCCACCTACTTCGAACAAGGCACTGGTAATTTGACCCAAAGAACAAACTTTACAAGTATCCATTAAGGCTTCGAATAGGTTGCCATTTTGAATCGCAATTTCTTGTAGATGTCTTAATTCTTTCGCTGTTTTATCGCTATTGCGTTCTTGTAAATCTTTAAGCATCGCAATTTGGTATTGCTTCTCCTCTTCGGTTGCACGAATGACTTCTTTTGGCAAAACAGTTGGAGAACCTTTACTACTTAAAAACGTATTCACACCAATAATTGGAAACTCGCCCGTATGTTTCAAGGTTTCATAATACAAACTTTCTTCTTGTATTTTTCCGCGTTGGTACATGGTTTCCATGGCACCTAACACCCCTCCTCTTTCTGTTATTCTATCAAACTCTTGCAATACAGCTTCTTCAACTAAATCGGTTAACTCTTCAATAATAAATGACCCTTGTATTGGATTCTCATTTTTGGACAAACCTAACTCACGGTTAATAATTAATTGTATGGCCATGGCTCTTCTAACCGACTCTTCCGTAGGTGTCGTAATAGCCTCATCATAGGCATTGGTATGCAAACTATTGCAATTGTCGTAGATGGCATACAAAGCTTGCAAAGTCGTTCTGATATCATTGAAATCAATTTCCTGTGCGTGTAAGCTTCTACCACTGGTTTGAATATGGTACTTCAACATCTGACTTCTGTCATTTGCACCATATTTATCGCGCATGGCTTTGGCCCATATTTTACGCGCTACTCTACCAATAACAGCATACTCTGGATCGATACCATTGCTAAAGAAGAAAGATAAATTGGGGCCGAACTCATTAATGTCCATGCCGCGGCTCAAGTAATATTCTACATAAGTAAAACCATTGGCCAAGGTAAAGGCCAATTGAGAGATTGGATTGGCGCCAGCTTCGGCTATATGATAACCACTAATAGAAACAGAATAAAAATTACGCACTTTCTTAGCAATGAAATATTCTTGCACATCGCCCATCAAACGCAAGGCAAATTCGGTACTAAAAATACAAGTATTTTGCGCTTGGTCTTCTTTTAAAATATCGGCTTGCACCGTACCACGTACTTGTGCCAAGGTAAACGTTTTTATTTCTGCATAAACATCGGCAGGCAATACTTGATCACCAGTAACACCCAATAACATGAGGCCTAACCCATCATTGCTTTCGGGCAATTCGCCTTGATAAAAAGGTACAGCTTGACCTTTGGCTTTGAATATTTCAGCTATTTTTTCTTTTACTTCGTTTTCTAAACCATTCTTTTTAATGTGTAACTCACATTGTTGATCGATGGCTGCATTCATAAAGTAACCCAATAGCATGGGTGCAGGACCATTAATAGTCATAGACACCGACGTTTTAGGATCGGCTAAATTGAATCCACTGTATAGTTTTTTAGCATCATCGAGGCAGCAAATACTAACCCCTGAATTGCCAATTTTTCCATAAATATCAGGACGAATATGCGGGTCGTTACCATACAATGTAACACTGTCGAAGGCAGTTGATAAACGCTTGGCTGGCATACCCAAACTCACATAATGAAATCTTCTGTTGGTTCTTTCAGGTCCACCCTCGCCGGCAAACATACGCGCTGGATCTTCCCCTTCTCTTTTAAACGGATAAATACCCGCGGTGTAAGGGAACTCACCTGGCACATTTTCCTGCAACTGCCATCTCAAACGATCGCCCCAAGCCTTAAACTTAGGCATAGCAATCTTTGGCACTTGGGTATGACTTAAGCTTTCGCTATGGGTTTTAATTTTTATATCTTTATCACGAACCTTAAAGATATAGTCTTCATTCTTGTACTTCTCAACCAAGGCATCCCAATGGTTTACTAAGTCTTTGTTTTCGGGACTCAACTTGCGCTCTAATTGCAACAATTCTTGTTCAAGGGCATTCACTAACGATTTATCTGACATTTCTGTTGATGGCATATTACTTCACGACAAAGGTAAGAAAGAAAATGAAAACCTGAATTGAATTTTAAAGGCTAAATATCTTTTATGAATATTTGAGGAAGTCCTTATTTTTGCAACATGATTCAACGTTTACAAAGCTTGTATTTATTCGCTATTCCATTACTTTCAATTCTAATGCTGGCTACGAATATGGAAATGATCTATGGCAATGGCAGTTCTAGCGACCTCATCAAACAGTTTTCTATAGGTGCAATTTCCGACGCCTATTTATATAGTGCGGATTCTACTGCAGTCATTCCAGATTTTATGAGAATTGTTTCATTTTCTTTAATGGGAATTTACGCTTTTATTATTCTGTTTTTGTTTAAAAATTTAAAGCAACAATTGAAATTTGCCCGTCTGAACTACATCTTGATAGCGCTCTCAATTTTTGGGATATATTCTTCTATCTACAAGGCCACCATTGGTTTAAGTGGTAATCCAGAGCAAAACTATACCATGGGCTTATTTTTACCCCTTTTGGCCCTTGTTTTTAATTTTCTAGCCTGTCGTGGAATCAAAAGAGATATTGATTTAATAGGCTCTGCCGACCGTTTAAGGTAGTTCATTTTTACATTGAATTGTTCTAAATTACTACAATGGGGAAAATTTGTAATTTTTTTTTTACAATTCATCAAAAATAACAATAAATTTGCGCACAACTTAAAAAAGACCATTTCAAGTTTTTACCCAAGAATGAACACAACAACAAAAAACATTTTCAAACTAGCATTGGTGGCAGGAATTATCTTCTTTGCTGCTTCTCTTATTTCTAAATCTGTAGATATTCATCAACTAAACATTGAAAATTATTCTGCTGAAAAACCGCTGTTTGGTACCGATGAGTACCAGTATGAAGCCCCAAAAGAATTACCAGCCAATGATGCTGTAGCCACAAGAGTAAAGTGGTCATTATTGTTCTTCGTAATTATTTTGATCATGGTTATCGCAAACGCATTTGACATCAGCGCATTAACATCAAGATTAACTGGCAAACAAGCCATTAATTCTAACAATGTGAATAAATGGGTAATGTTAATTTTCATGATTGTTGGCTTAAGTGCTGTCGCTTGGGAATATTCAGTTCACGGAAAACATGTTATGTTAGGCGATTCCGCCAGCGAACATGGTGTTCAGTTAGACAGTATGTTTAGCATCACTTTGATACTAACAACCATTGTGTTTGTTATTACACAAATTTTATTATTTTACTTTTCATTCAGATATTCAAAAAAGGACGGTCAAAAAGCATTGTACTATGCCCATAACAATCGTTTAGAGGTTTTCTGGACATTGATTCCTGCAATTGTTTTAACTTTATTGGTTTTGAGAGGTCACCAAACTTGGCGTTCAATTGTGTATGCCGATGTTGATGGCACCAAATCAACCAATATTGAAATCTTTGCTTTCCAATTCGGTTGGAATGCAAGATACGCTGGTGATGATGGCATTTTAGGTGTTGCTGATTACAAATTCATTTCAGGTAAAAATAAATTAGGTTTAGCTAACCCTGCAGAAGTGGATTCATTGTTAGTAGAATTAATAGCCGCGCTCATAGCTGAGGAAGCTGCCGTTAAAGCATTACCGCAAACAATTGAGCAATTGCAAAAAGATTTGCAAGCAGCGAAAGATTTGCAAGACAATGAGGCCATGTCTTCTATCACAAAAGAGTTGGAAGAAATAAACAATGGCGACCGCATGGATGATTTAGAAGCATCTATCAACAGAAAGACAAAGCAAATTGAACGTATTGAGGCCATTAAAAAAGACCCTAAAGTATTTGCTACCTACTTCACTAAAGCTGAAGAAGATGATGTTATCACCCAAGAGTTACACCTTGTAAAAGACAAATTGGTAACCTTCAAATTCAGATCAAGAGACATTATTCACAGTGCTTGGTTACCTCATTTCAGAGTTCAAATGAACGTTGTACCAGGTATGCCAACTAAATTCACTTTCATTCCTACTAAAACCACCAAAGAAGCGAAAGCTGAGAATGGTGAAACATTTGATTACTATTTGTATTGCAATAAAATCTGTGGAACCTCGCACTACAACATGAAAATGAAAGTAGTAATAGAAACACAAGAGGAAGTAGATGCTTGGTTAAAAACACAACAAATGGCTTTCAAAGCGATGCCAACACCTGTTGCTGTACCTGCTGTAGAAATTCTACCAGATTCAGCTACAAGCACTAAGGATACAACAGCGAAAAAACTTGCTTTAAAATAAATCAAAACCTATCATTAATTGTTAAAATAATAACGAACAGTATATATCCATTACAATGAGTACAGAAACGTTAACCGCCACACACACACACCATGATGAGCATGCTCACCATGAGCATCATGAGCCTTCTTTTATTTTCAAGTACGTTTTTAGTACTGATCATAAAATGATTTCTAAACAATTCCTAATCACCGGTATTATTATGGGTTGTTTGGGTATGTTAATGTCATTATTATTTAGAATTCAGTTGGCTTGGCCTGATGAATCTTTTGGATTTCTTGAAACCTTATTAGGTAGATGGGCAAAAGACGGTAAAATCGATCCTAACTACTACATGGCCTTAGTGACAATACACGGTACTATCATGGTATTCTATGTATTGACTGCTGGTTTGAGTGGTACCTTTAGTAACTTATTAATTCCTTTGCAAGTAGGTGCAAGAGATATGGCTTCTCCATTTATGAACATGCTTTCATATTGGTTTTTCTTCTTATCTTCTGTTGTGTTATTATCTTCATTTGCAGTTGAAACTGGCCCTGCCTCTTCAGGTTGGACAGTTTATCCTCCTTTAAGTGCGCTACAAAAAGCAATGCCAGGTTCTGGTTTAGGTACAACCTTGTGGCTAGTGGCCATCATCTTGTTTATTGTATCTGCATTATTAGGTGGTATTAACTATATCGTAACCGTATTAAACATGCGTACCAAAGGTATGTCAATGAACAGATTGCCTTTAACTATTTGGGCTTTCTTATTAACTGCTTGCTTAGGTTTGCTTTCATTCCCAGTGTTATTAGGTGCTGGTTTATTCTTGATTTTCGACAGAAGCTTTGGAACAAGTTTCTACTTAAGTGATATCTACTTAAATGGTATTGGCGCTTTAACCAACAGTGGTGGTAGCCCAATTATGTACCAACACTTATTTTGGTTCCTTGGTCACCCTGAGGTATACATCATTTTATTACCTGCTTTGGGTATTACTTCTGAAGTAATTGCTACGAACGCTCGTAAACCTATCTTTGGTTACAGTGCAATGGTTATTTCATTGTTAAGTATTGCTGTTTTATCATTCATTGTTTGGGGTCACCATATGTTCATTACAGGTATGAATCCTTTCTTAGGAACGGTGTTCATGTATGTAACCCTTATCATTGCGGTGCCTTCGGCCGTTAAAACGTTCAACTATTTAGCAACCTTATGGAAAGGTAATATCAGATTCACGCCTGCCATGTTATTTGCAATTGGCTTGGTTTCATTTTTCATCTCTGGTGGTTTAACAGGTATATACTTAGGTAATGCTGCCCTTGACGTGCAATTGCACGATAGTTATTTCGTAGTTGCCCACTTCCACTTGGTAATGGGTAGTGCTGCTATCTTTGGTATGTTCAGTGGTATTTACCATTGGTTCCCGAAAATGTTTGGCAGAATGATGAACAATACTTTAGGTAGTCTTCACTTCTGGTTAACGTTTGCTTCTGCCTACATGGTATTCTTCCCAATGCACTTTATGGGATTAGCAGGTGTTCCCCGTCGTTACTACCAATTCTCTTTAATACCTGAATTTGGTATTTGGATGAACGTTAATATATTCATTACAGTAGCTGCTATGCTTGGTGGTGCTGCTCAAATCTTATTCTTATACAATTTCTTCAGAAGCATATTCAAAGGCAAGCCTGCTACTGAAAATCCATGGGAATCAAACACCATCGAATGGAGTACACCAGTGAAACATTTACACGGTAACTGGCCTGGTGCTATCCCTACTGTTTACAGAGGCCCTCATGAGTATAGCCGCCCTGATAGAGAATTAGATTATTTCCCTCAGCACGAAGTTGGCAATGGTGAACCCGTTCACTATGAAGGACCAGCTGAGGTTCAAAAAACCTATGCGACAGATAATAAAGAAAGTGCTTCTAAAGTATTCTTCTCTTCTTTCGCACATTTATTTATGTTGAGAAAAGCATAAATTTAGTAAAGGTTCTGTTGATGAAACAGTGCCATTAAACTAAAATTATAATGAACTTTAAAAATTTAAACCGAAGATTTGGCCTATTGACCATCTCTTCGGTTTTTTTATTACTAATCGCCGGTGGTGTTGTGCGCAGTACTGGTAGTGGTATGGGTTGTCCGGATTGGCCAAAGTGTTTTGATGGCTACACACCACCTACCAACATCAATCAACTACCAACTAATTACCGCGATGCTTATGTAGAAAAACGGGTTAAGAAGACATTGAAATTTGCTGGCTTAATGCGAAAATTAGGTTTTAATAAAGAAGCCGACATGCTTTTAAGCGATCCTGTACTTTATATGCCTGAAGAGTTTAACACCCGTAAGGCTTGGACTGAATACATTAATAGGCTCATCGGTGTACTATCAGGCTTATTCTCTTTAGGTTTTTTCATTACCCTTTTTAAAGCACGCTTTCGTAGTAATAAAATCAAATTTTGGACTGGTATTGTTGGCTTTATACTGATGTTATTCAATGGTTGGCTGGGCAGTATCGTGGTTGCAACAAATCTGTTTCCAATCATCGTTACTATTCATTATTTATTGGCCTATGCGGCCTTGGCATTTTTCATGATCAGTGTGTTCGAAGCCAACGGTAATCAATCGCAAGAAGCCCTCTTGAAGTATAAATTATTTTATGTATTCTTGATTGTTTTTAGTTTAATACAAATTAGCTACGGTACGCAATTAAGACAACT
>CAJBKH010000043.1 GCA_903953615.1 uncultured Bacteroidota bacterium | reverse complement strand
ATGAAAAAACTTTCTTGATTGTTTCTAAACAAGCCACCAATTGGCAGAAGAAGATAGGGGAGCTAACCTCCGTTCTTTTATTTTTTATGGCTGTATTGGTACTTGGTTATATTCTTCTATACCTATTGGTATTATTACTGCGGTTTGTGCGCAAGAATCCATTTTTTGTTAAAATATATGCCGCCTTTGTGTCACATCTTCGCATTGTAAAGATTAATAAATTGTATTTAGAAACAAAGATTAGGATTGCCTTTTTATTAATGGCGGTGATCATCTGTTCGATGGTTTCCTATTTTACAGTACAAAACGTGAACTCGAGTTTTAATGAAAAACAAAACGAGGAACTCGATAAGAAGATGTCGCAAATTGTGAATGAAATTGAGATTGGTTATCAAAGAAAATCTGAACGCTCAATTAACACACTCATCAAACATTTGGCATACAGTTATGAAGTTGACATCAACTTATACAATCCCGATGGTAAATTATTTAAAACAGGTAACGAAAAAATATACACTGAAGGTTGGTTTGCGCCACTGATGAACAGCCGTGCTTATTTTGAATTGTCTAAAATTAAAAGGTATAATTTTAAGCAGTCTGAGAACATTGGAAAATTAACCTACTTGTCGAGTTACAATGCATTGTTCGATGAGAACAGAAAGCTAATTGGCTATGTGCATTTGCCTTATTTTGCGAAATCGCTCGATTTGAAAAAGGAGTTTTCAAAATATTTAGGCAGCTTGTTAAACATTTCAACCTTGTTACTATTGTTGTCGTTGGTAGCTGCAACGTATGTCGGTAAATCGCTTGTAAAACCTTTGAAAATAATGATTAGTCGTATTTCACAAATCAAGGTAGGTACCCAAAATAAGCCCATCGAATGGTATCAAAATGATGAAATAGGACAATTGGTGCATCAATACAATTTGATGTTAAAGAAACTAGAAATGAGCACCGAAAAGCTAGCACAAAGCGAAAGGGAAGGGGCATGGAAAGAAATGGCAAAACAAGTGGCACATGAGATTAAGAATCCATTGACGCCTATGAAATTACATTTGCAACATTTACAAATGGCCATCAATCGTCAAGATGCTGATTTGCCAGAAAAGGTTAAAAAAATAACACAAATTTTAATTGAGCAGATAGATCAGTTAAGCAAGATGGCCGAGGAGTTTTCATCTTTCGCACAAATGCCAATCGCCATCTTAGAAGTTTGTAATATCTCTGAAATCCTTACTTCTGTCGTTCACTTATTCAAAATTCAGTCAGGAATCGAGATTAATTATACCATTCACGATAAAAATGCGTTGGCTTATATAGATAAAGATCAATTACAACGCGTGTTTACCAATATTTTAAAAAATGCCCAACAAGCGGCAAAGGAAGATACCTTATGCCAAATAGATGTAGAATTGTCGGTACAGAATCAAACCATCGCCATCGATTTTAAAGACAATGGCAAAGGCATAAGCATTGAATTGAAAGATAAAATATTCATGCCCAATTTTAGTACCAAAACATCTGGCATGGGTTTAGGTCTTTCTATTTGTAAAAAAATAATAGAGAATGTAAATGGCAGCATCACTTTCGAAAGCGAGCTCAATGCTGGAACTACTTTTTATATTGTATTGCCATTAGTCGATCGTTCATAAGCAAAATTGCCAACTGTTCATTGATAAAAAAAATCATCTTTATATCGCTTCTACTAATAGCTGCCAACAAAAGCTTTTCGCAAAGTTTAAGGCATGTGTATTTTGATTTAATGACAGATACAATTGCCCTGGAAAAGCAAATGGTACTAACAGAAACCATTACCATTGTTAAAAAAGGACAAGTGGTAACAAGGGGTTACAAATATTTAAAACCATTCAACTGCATTGTTCTAGATACCGCTATTCTTAAAGGACCACTCCACCTTTATTACAGAGTATTGCCCTTGCAATTACAAGAGAATTATGCGCATAAATCTAAAACATTAATTGAACCAGTGGCTACCAATCCACGTAATTTTTATGATTATGGGGGCGTTAATAATGGGAGTTCGCTGTTTAGCAATGCAGGATTAAATATCAATGGTAACATAGCACGTGGTTTAGGTTTTGGTAATAATCAGGATGTGGTGGTGAACAGTAATTTGAACCTACAGATGAGTGGCAATTTAGGAAAAGGTGTTACCATTCTTGCAGCCATCAGCGATGAAAACAATCCCATTCAACCGGAAGGAAATACACAACAAATACAAGACTTTGATAAAGTATACATTACCTTACAAAAAGATAGCAATACAATTACTGTAGGTGATGTTCTAATGAAAGCGCAAAAAGACAATTACTTTATGAAGTATTATAAAAAGTCGCGGGGCCT